>CALVXF010000021.1 GCA_944368875.1 uncultured Bacilli bacterium | reverse complement strand
TTTACATAAATAAGATAATGATTTTCCATCTTTTTTCTCATTATATATGTTTATTTTATCTTCATAAGTTAATTTTCCCATAATAAAACCTCGTTTCTATTTTGTCCAAGAAACGGGGTTCATATCATTTAAGAGGTTTTTTTAATTTTATCCCAAATTATATTAATATGTATCTATGTGTTCTAATACTTTTACAAAATCTGGATCTTCTCCTCTTAGAACAGATAGTTCACAAGCAAACAATTGTAAAATAATTATAGCTTGAAATAGAGCATACATATCATTAGATTCATCGATATATATATTTTTGTTAGCAATTTCTGTTAAATCTTTGTCATTTGTAATAACTAACACATCACTGTTAAGCTTTTTTAAATTTTCAATCATAAGTTTTATATCTGGATTAGTTATTTTATCTAACGCAAAACAAATAACAGGAGTTTTTTCATTTATCATGACAATTGGTCCGTGATAAAATTCGCTAGCCGGATAAGTACTTACATGGAAGTGAGAAGTTTCTTTGATTTTTAAACCGCATTCCATAGCTAAAGCATAAGGTATTCCGCGACCTAAAACAAACAAATCCTCAATATCTTTGTATGATTGAACTAGATTTTTAATTTCATCATGATGTTTCATAGCAATTTCTAAATTATTAATTAGTTTATCATCATTTAATTCTAATTTTGGGTTTTTTGTCAACAAGTAGACAAGTTTAGTAATTAAATACATTGTTGAAGTAAAAGTCTTACTAGCAGCATACGCTACAGCTTTATTGACATTACAATACAAATTATACTTACATGCTTTGTGAGTAATTGATTCCAATTCATTAGTGATACCTATAGTTAATGCTCCACTTTGATTAGCTTTTTCGACTGCTTTTGTAATATCTTTTGCTTTTCCAGATTGACTAATAGCAATAACTAAACTTTTGCTTAAATCCATATCTGTATCATAAACTGTAAAAACAGATTTAGCAGCAAGCGATACAGGTTTTTTATAGTAAATCTCTAATAAATATTTTGCAAACATGGCCGAATGAAGAGAAGTACCACGAGCTACAATAACAATATTTTGTGGGTTGAACTCCTTAATAGCTTTAACGATTTCTTCAAGTGGTTGCTGATTATATTTTGAGCATTCTGGTATTCGCTCAATCGTTTCAACAATTTCCTTATACATTTTAGTATTATTCATAAATACCTCCTACCTTTCGTAAATATCATATCACAAATTTTTAAGGTTTTCAATCATAGTAATTTATGATAAACTTAGTATAGATATATTATTTAGAAGGTGGGTCATTTTATGATAAAATTCTGTTCTGAGTGTGGTTTTCCAGTCGAACCAACTAATGCATATTGCGGTAATTGTGGACACAAACTAAATAATAATTTTGTACAAAAAAGTAAAAAAGAGTATAGTTTTTATTTATTTTCCGGATTTGCTTTAGTTTTTACCATTTTTTCAATGATGATTACATTTGATCGCTATGAATCAATGAATTTAATTATGCAAGAAATTGAAAATTTCAATTCAAAAGAAGATTCTTTGATGTATATTTTTAGTATTTTTATGGTTCCCATATTTTCTAATGTCTTAGGTTACTTATTTAATATTATTTTTAATAGACAAATAAAAACTACTTATTTACAAAATATAATTTTAAGTTTAAATATTGTTGTTTTTTGCGCTATAACTTTACAAATGACTTTTTTGGCTTTTTGGTGAGGTGAATAGATTATGCAGTCTTATTTATTTGCAATTAGAACAGCCATGTTTTTATTTCCATTTTTAGCTTTATTGATAACACTACCTTACATTATTTTTAATTATTATCGTTATGGCTCTGTTCTGTTTATGCGTTCTTTGATCATTTATTCTTTTATTTTATATTTATTAAATGCTTTCTTTCTAGTAATTTTACCACTACCTAGTTTTGATTATGTTGAATCACTAACAACTCCGCGTTATCAAATAGTTCCTTTTCAATTCATCAGCGATATTGTATCTACAATCAAAATTGAGGATTTGTCATCTTTAATTAATTTTTTTACATCACAAGTTTTTTTACAAGTTTTATTTAATACTATTATGACTATTCCTTTTGGTTTTTATTTACGATATTATTTCAAAGTAAATTTATTAAAAGTCATTATAATAACATTTATTTTAAGTTTATTTTTTGAAATAACCCAATTAACTGGTTTATATGGAATATATCCCAGAAATTATCGTTTATTTGATGTTGATGATCTATTTTTAAACACGCTCGGTGGGATAATCGGATATTTAATAGTTCCATTATTTCACAAAATTTTGCCAAGCAGAGAAAAAATAGATCAGTTATCTTATTATAAGGGTGGACAGATAAGTTTTTTTAGACGTTTTATGGCATTTATGTTAGATACATTGTGCGTTATAATTTTGATGTCTATATTGCCTTTTAATTTTGAAATTAATTACATTTTAATAGTTTTCTTGTATTACTTTGGTTTGACAACATTTCTAAAAGGAAAGACAATTGGCAAACTTTTAGTAAGTATTAAAATAGTGAAAATAGATGATACCATGTCAAAATGGTATCAATACCTAATTAGATATATTCTTTTATATATTGTTTTAATTCCACTCCCATATTATTTAGAAGTTTTAATAAATAACATAAATAATTATACAACTTTACATAAGACTATAGTAGCAATTGAAATTATTTTTATGGCGATTATTTGGCTTATTTTTATATTTGAAATATTTTTAACGATTTTTGATGGCGACAAAATTTTATTATATGATAAAATAGGTAAAACAAAATTAATAAATGTAGCAAAAAAGGAAGAAAATAAACTTAGTTTAGAAAACACAGAAGTTAATAGCGAAACAGAAACGTGATTAAAAATCATGTTTTTTGAAGGAAATTTATTTTCACAAGAGTATATATTATTTAGATAAAGAAAGGTGTGATAAACAACAATGGTTATCTAAATGAACTGCAGTTTGTTGATAATTTAAACGGAAAAGCAGTAAAAGAACTTAATATCTTATATTGTGATATGATAACGAAGCTTTTTACTGATGTGAAGAGTGATGATGTTATTGAAGCTTGGAAGAATCCTTTTCTTCAAAAGACAGATATTTATATAGTGATAGGAGATGTTAAGAAAAGGATAAGTATTAAATCTGGTTATAAAAATTCTATTCATGTTGAATCAGTGGAGGATTTTACTAAGTTTTTAATGATTAATGGTGTAGAAAGGGAATATATCGATATGTATTTGAGATATCACTATGCTGACGGAACTTTAGATGGCAGTGGAGTAACGAGGGTTTCTGTAGCAGAATATAAAACTGTGATGCAAACGGAAATTGATAAACTTAATAATCGATTGAATAAAATTCAATTACTAGAAAAGGCCATATATCGGTTTATATTACAAGGCAAAAGAAATGTCAACTGCATTGATATGTTAATATATGGAACGCCTGATGATTTTATTTATATTACAAAGGAAGAAATCATTGATTTATTATTAAAGAAAAAAGGTGTTTATTCAACAGGGGTTCATTTTGCTTCTATGCATTGTCAACCACTCAATAGATGTTTAAATCATAATAAAAAATCTGAATATAAAAGACATTATATTCAAGTGAAATGGTATAACATCTTTGATGATGTTATTGAATATAAGAATGAATTATTACAAAGTACAGTTGTTCAGAATCTTCCAAGCTGACTATCACATTATGCAAAAAAACTCGTATAAAACGAGTTTTTATTGTCATAATGGAGCGGGTGATGAGAATCGAACTCACGTGGTCAGCTTGGAAGGCTGGGGTTCTACCATTGAACTACACCCGCAAATCAAGTAGGCATTTTTAATTATACATATATTTTTTTTTGTTGTCAATATAATCATTTCAAAAAATCAAAGTTTTCGACGCTCTAATATTTATTAATATTAACCAAACTTTAGCATATGATTAAATATAGAAAGCGAGGAAATAATTTGGAAATTTTAAGAGTATCATCGAAATCGAATGCTAATAGTGTTGCGGGAGCTTTGGCGAATGTTTTTCGTGAGGCAAATGTTGTTGAAATACAGGCAATTGGGGCAGGAGCATTGAACCAAGCTATTAAAGCAATTGCAATTGCCAGAGGGTTTGTAGCACCATCAGGGAAAAACCTTGTATGTATTCCAGCATTCGCTGATATTACAATCGATGGTGAAGAAAGAACAGCTATAAAACTAATAGTAGAAGCTAAATAGCTTCTTTTAAATTACAAAAAAACTTTTCATACTTAAATTTGTGTGTTAAAATAATAATAGAAGGTAGGGATGCAAATGAAAATGAAAGTATTGACGATTTTAGGTTTGGCTTTAATTTTGTTTACTGGTTGCGGTAACAAAGATGAACAAATAGCCGAAGCAATGGAGTCTTATGTGAGAGATTACTATGAAACTTATATAGCAGGTAAGGGATATGGTATAGATATTCCCGAAATAACTGTTGCGAATTTAAAAGCTGCTACACAAAGAGATTACGATATGAGTTTGTTTGAAGATTGTACAGATACATCATATGCCGTTTTGAACATAGATGATGAAGAAAACATTATTTCTGTTGATCTACACATGAATTGTAAATAAAAAAAATTAAAAACATATGATTTTAATTTTTGGGTATAAACTTTATTCAAAAATTGAAAAAATGCATAGAAGAAATTATTAGACTTTAATTTTTCTGTATAAAAGAAAGGCAAAATTATTCATTTGTCTTTCTTTTTTGTTCTTGGTATAGTCTCCTTAGAAAGGAGGTAAAAGATGTTAAATCAAACAGTATTGGTAGGAAGACTAGTTAAAGATCCAGAATTATACGAAACAGATAATGGAAAAAAATTAACACATATAACATTAGCAGTTCCAAGAAGTTTTAAAGATGTAAATGGCGAATATCAAACTGATTTTATAGATTGTACATTGTGGCAAGGTATTGCTGAATCAACAGTTCAATATGTAAAAAAAGGCGATTTATTAGGAATAAAAGCGCGTATACAAAGTAGAATAATAACTGATAGTGAAGAACGCAAAAAATATGTTATAGAAATTGTTGCAGATAAAGTAACTTTTTTATCTAGTAAACCCAAAGAGTAATAAAAAAATTAATGTATTAATCAGGACTTTATAATCCTGATTTTTGTTTCCTCATAAAAAACGGAATCAGGCTTAGTATTAAAAACATGCGCAATTTTTACGGCCATATCATATGTAAGACGTCGTTTATCATTTTCCAATTGCCAATAATAAACTTTGCTAACACCGATCATATTGCCCATGTCTTCACACGATATTTTCTTCTTCTTTCGTAATCTTTTAAGTTCCTGCATGTATATCACTCTCATTTTAATTATACAATAAAGAAAAACATTATTCAACGAAAAGTTAACTAATAAGTAATTTTCTTTGCGTATTACTTTTGTTGTTTTAAAATGTAATTAATTAAAAGTTACGGAGGAGTTAATATGCTAATAGGTAAAAGATTAAAAACTGCTCGCAAAGAAAAGAAACTATCACAAGAAGAATTAGGTAAATTGGTAGGAGTAACTAAAGTTTCAATATGTGGCTATGAAAATGGTACTCGTAATCCTACTATAGATACTTTTCTAGCATTGATTGATGTGTTAGAAATTGAACCAATGTATGCTTTAGGAATAGAAACAGAAATAGTCGCTGATAAAGATCAAAAGTATAAAGTGCGTATGTCTAATGACGATATTCAAATAATTAAAGAATTGAAAAAACATAGAGAACTTTATAATGAATTATCTAATAATCCGAAAAGAACAATTGATATAATTAACTTAAAATTATTTAAAAAATCAAAATAAGCATGATATTAAAATTAAATTCTAACTAATATTACAAATGTATCAACATTTGTTTTTTTATACTTCAATAAAATTAATTTTTTTGATATAATTACATCGTGGTGATAATATGAAACTAGACAAAAAAAACAGTATTATTATGACAATGATATGTATTATAGTCATTTTAATATTTGTTTTTTTATATTTTAATAGTAAAAATGAAATTAAAACTTATCAAAAAAATCTTTTTTATATGGATACAATTATTCAAATAAAACTTTATAATATAAGTTCAAATGAAGCAAATACAGCATTTGAAGAAATCGAACAAATATATAGTGAATATCATCAATTAACTGATCGCTTTAATTCTTATTCTGAAATTAATAATATTTATTATATCAATAACAATAGCGATAACATAAAAACGATAAAACTAGATGAACGTCTGTATGAAATGATTACATATGGCTTAAATTGGTATGAAAAAAGTAATGGCTTATTAGATATAAATATGGGGTGTATTATATCAAAATGGAAAGAACACTTTAATGATGCAGATGGAATTCCTAGTGAACAAGATTTAAAAAGTTGCGTGTCTAATGACATCATATTAGGAGAAGATTTCACAATTGTAAATAATCATCCCGATATAGATTTAGGAGCAATAGCGAAAGGATACACCACTCAAATTGTTAGTGAATACTTAGAAAGCATTGAGATTACGGACTATTTGATAAATGCAGGTGGCAATGTAGTAGTTGGGGATCATTATTCTAATGGTGAATATAAAATTGGAATAGAAAATCCAAATGACAAAAGCATATATAAAATATTAAATGTTACAAATAAAGCTGTTGTGACAAGTGGTGGTTATGAACGTTTTTATGAATATAATGGGCATAAATATAGTCACATTATCGATCCAAATACAAAATATCCTGCTGAATACATGAAAAGTGTTACTGTAATTTGTGATGATAGTGCTTTTGCTGACGCGTTAACAACCACACTATTTTTGATGTCTATAGAAGAAGGACAAGAATTTGTAAAAGACATGGATATGGATATAGATGTCATATGGTACAGCAACGATGATGAAGTATATACAACATCGGGAGTTGAAAATTATGAACAAGAATGATATTGGAATGATTCTTTTAATATGTATCATTTCTTTAATCGCAATATCTTACATTTCCAGCAATCATGAAGAAGGTAATGTAGTTGAAGTCTATTATGAAGACAAGCAAATATTAAATGTTCCTTTAGACTTAGATAACACTTATCAAGTAGATGGATATTTAGGTCCAATCGAAATCGAAGTAAAAGACTCAAAAGTTCGTGTCGTCCAAGAGAATAGTCCTAAACACATATGTAGTAACCAAGGCTGGATTTCTGAATCATATGAATCTATTATTTGCCTACCTAATAAGGTTATTGTAAATATAGGTAGTGATTCATCATTGGATACAATCGTCAATTAATGTTTTAAATATTTTCAGTTTGTTATTAGAGAAGGGAAGGTGAGTTTATGGAATTACGTAAAATCACGAAATTAGCTATGTTATTAGCTGTTTCAGTTGTTCTTTCATTAATTGAAAGTTTTATTCCTTTTTTCTCTGGTGTTGTGCCTGGTCTTAAAATAGGTCTTGCTAATATAGTGGTTGTTTTTTCTTTATATTATTTTTCTTTTAAAGATGCTTTATTAATATCTGTTTTAAGAGTTTTTATAATGGGGTTATTAATGACTGGTGTATTTAGTGTTACTTTCTATTTTAGTTTAGGTGGTGCCTTACTTAGCATCATAAGTATGGCTATCATAAAAAAAACTCATCTGCTATCAATAATTGGCGTAAGTATTGTTGGCTCTGTTTGTCATTCTTTGGGGCAAGTGATTGTAGCAATTTTGATTCTTAGACAAACAGCAATGATATATTATTTACCCTGGCTCTTATTATTTAGTATCCCAACAGGGATTGTAGTTGGCTTTTTTAGTCAACTATTGTTAAAATATTATAAAAATATTGAAATAAGTTTTTAAATATTATATAATAAACTTGTAAAATAGAGGAGGGAATTATGAAGAAACTATTTGCAATTATGGGTGTTATGGTTTTACTTGGAGCATGTTTAACTGGTTGTTCAACTAAAACAGGATACAAAGAAGGAACATATAACGGAACAGCAATCGACAGTTATGGTGGGCAAGAAAACGAAGCTACTGCACGCGTTGTAATCAATGAAGATGGTGAAATTGAATCTGTTTATTTAGATACAACATATACCACTTCTGAAAATGTAGTAACTACTAAAAAAACACTAGGTGACGAATATGGTATGTATAATCATCCATATGGTTCTACAGTTGGTGAATGGTATCAACAAGTAGAAGCTTTAGAGCAAGCAGTTGTCGAAAACCAAGGCGTTGACTTTTTAGAATTAGATGACGAAGGAAAAACTGATGCTGTGTCTGGTTGTACTATCGCAATTAGTGCTCTAGTAGAAGCAATTAATGATGCTTTAGAACAAGCTAAATAAAAAGCCTCTGGCTTTTTTTTATGAAAATATTATTATTAAACTTGAAGTAAATACGTAGCTATTGCTGAATATTACAAATTAAGATATAATTATATTGGTGAAATTATGAAAAAAATTTGGCTGATTAGTATTTTATGTCTACTTTTTGATCAAATAATAAAATTAAGTATTAATTATTTTATGTCTGTTGGTGATTCAATTAAAATAATTGATAATTTTTTTTCGTTGACATATGTTACTAATGATGGTTCTGCTTGGAATATTTTAAGTGGATATAGATGGCTAATAATTATAATAACAATAGTAGTACTTAACCTTATCTATATATTGTTTATTAAAGATAAAGAATTAAGAAAACAAGACACTATAGTTTATGGGTTGTTAATAGGTGGAATAATGGGAAATTTAATTGATCGAATTGTATATGGTTCAGTAATAGATTACTTAGATTTCAATATCTTTGGTTATGATTTTCCAATATTCAATCTAGCCGATACTTTAATTTGTATTTCTGTCTTTTTCTTAATTATTGATATAATAAAAGGAGAAATATATGAAAGAAATAGAAGTAAAAGAAGCAGGTAAAAGAATCGATATATATCTTAATGAGTTGTTAGATTTATCACGAACAACTATCCAGAAAATGTGTGAAACAGGACATATCAAAGTTAACAATAATACTATTAAAAGTAGTTATAAAGTTAAATTAGGCGATATTATTATTGTAGAAATGATGCCCGTTGAGCCATTGAGTGCGAAACCACAAAAAATGGATTTAGATATTGTTTATGAGGATGATGATATTATAGTTGTAAATAAAGCCAATGGTGTAGTCGTTCACCCAGCGGTTGGTAATCCTAGTAATACACTTGTTAATGGTTTAATATATCATTCCAATCAACTAAGCGATATCAATGGTGAGTTTCGTCCAGGAATTGTTCATAGAATTGATGCTTACACTACGGGTTTATTGGTAATTGCTAAAAATAATCAAGCTCATGAAAATTTAGCTAAACAATTAGAAATGAAAAAAACTCATCGTAAATATGTGGCTTTAGTGTGGGGCGTTATTAATGAAGATACTGGCACAATTGATGCTCCGATTGGTAGAGATCAAAATAATCGTAAAAAAATGACTGTTACTGACATTAATGCTAAAGAAGCTATTACGCATTTTAAAATTTTAGAAAGATACGATAAAGCAACTTTAATAGAATGTCAATTAGAAACTGGGAGGACTCATCAAATTAGGGTACACATGAATTACATAAAACACCCTATTATTAATGATCCGGTTTATGGGAATTACCCAATCATAAATGATTTTGGGCAATGTCTACACGCACAAGAACTTGGTTTTATTCATCCAAAAACAAAAAAGTATATGGAATTTTCTACTCCTTTACCAAAAGGGATGTTAGAAATAATCAATATGTTTAAAAATTCATAATATATATTGTTAAAGATAGTATTGTTGCAAAGATAGACCATACTATATATGGAATGAGTAGTTTAACACTTTTCTCATTAATTTTCTTTGTTTCAATATAGAGATTAATCGTTGTAATTAAAACTAATATGCAGTCAACAAAACCTAGAAATGGACTTCTTAATGTGAAAAAGAAAAACGGAAACAATTGATTTGTGATATAATTAAATATAAGTGCCACTAAATAATTTTTGTTTTGTAAATCATTTTTAATAATTGTATAAACTGATATAGTTGTTAAAATATATATAATAATCCATACAAAAGCAAAAATATAATTTGGTGGTGTGAAAATAGGTAAGTTCAATTGTTCAAAAAAAGTGTTATCGATGGGAAATAGGAAACTACTAAATCCCCAGGGAATTAATAATAAGAGAAATATTATTACTTTTTTCATTGTATCACCTATAATGATTATATGAATAAAATAAAAATTTATGTAGGAGGAATTTATGAATCAAATAATTTTGAATAAATATGATGAAATTGTTATGAAACTATTACATTATTTTATTACGGTCAAAGGATATAGTCCGATTGTATTACACGGTGCACAAAATGAAATATGGCTAGAAAATATGAATAGTGATTATAAAATCATTCGCATTGTCACTAATTATATTCATAATGATGAGCAATATGAATTTGATTTATTTCGAACTCGCAAGATTATGGGAAGAATTAAAAAGAAGACTTTCAGTTTTGAAATGAATGGTATAAGTATTTTTCTTAATTTAGGCGAAAATGTACATTTTGATAATAAGAGTCAGCCTAAAAATCTTATGTGTTTTAACATTAGTGATATGGATACTTTATTATCTAACAAAGAATTAAAAAGTATTTTCCCTGATTTAAAAAATGATACCGATTTTAAAGAAAAGGGAATGGAGTTGTTTATTAAAGTTACAAGCGATATTAATCGTAAAAATGAAGAAGAAGCAAAGAAAGTTGAAAATGTTTTTAAAATTAAAAAACCATATGTCACATATTTTATTATATTTATAAACGTTTTAATTTACTTGTGCATGAGTTTTTTTGGCGAAGGAAGTTATGATAATAATACTTTACTCCGCTATGGTGCTCTTTTTAAACCATATTTAACAGAATTAAATCAATACTATCGTCTACTTACTTGTGCTTTTGTTCATGTCGGTTTAGTTCATTTATTGTTTAATATGTATGCGTTATATATAGTTGGTGCACAATTAGAAAGTTTTTTGGGTAAAATACAATTTTTAGCGGTTTATCTATTTAGTGCAGTAACAGGATCAATTATGTCGTGTGTTTTTACCGAAAATGCTATTAGTGCAGGGGCAAGTGGGGCAATTTTTGGTTTGTTAGGATCACTTTTGTATTTTGGTTATCATTATCGTGTTTATTTGGGTAATGTTCTAAAATCACAAATTATTCCATTAATTGTTTTTAATTTATTATTAGGATTTGTATTAGTCGGTGTTGATAGTGCAGCTCATATTGGTGGTTTAATAGGTGGATTGTTAATTACTATGGCTCTAGGTATTAAATATAAATCATCATTAAGTAAAAAGATTAATGGCTGGATTTTAACTATAATTTATACTTCGTTTATTGTTTATCTATCTTTTCTAGTTTAAAAATATATATTGACTTCTCGTTTTATACTTGTTATAATATGTATCCTTGTGTTGACGGAGATGAAGAAATGGGAAGAAAAAATGTAGATAAAAATTTAATTAGAGTTTTATACATTAATGGATTGACAGTAGGGGATATCGCAAGTAAAATGAGTTTAACTAAACAAACTGTTTATAAATATATAAAAGATGTATCTACTAATAATCATATATCCAATGATATGATAATTAACTCTTTAATAAGTGAAAATAATGAACTTAAATTGCGTTTGACAGCATTAAAAAAAGAAAATGTATCATTAAAAGAGACAATTTTTAATGTAACTAATGAGTTGAATGAACGAAATAGAGACTGTTTTGACTTATTAGATGAAAACAAATATTTAAGAAAAATAATCAAATAATTAAAAACCTCATCTATTTTTAGATGAGGTTTTATATTTTATACTGCATTTATTATAATTTGCGATATAAACCAATAGCTTTACCAAGGATAGTGACGTTATTTAAAATAATGGGTTCCATGGTATCATTTTCAGGTTGTAAGCGAAAATAATTAGCTTCTTTATAGAAAGTTTTTAATGTAACTTCATTTTCATCTGTCATCGCAACAACAATTTCACCATTACGAGCAGTACTTTTCTTTTCAACAATTACAATATCACCATCGAAAATACCAGCATTGATCATACTATTACCACTAACTAGTAAAGTAAATACTTCCTTTTTATTAGGAATTAAATATGCAGGCAATGAGAAATACTCATTTGGTTTTTCAATAGCTTCGATAGGATTACCAGCTGTAATTTTTCCTAACAATGGAACATCAACAATGTTATCATTTTGATTAGCAAATTCGTTTTTAACGAGTAATTCGATTGCACGATTTTTAGAACCATTTTTTTTGATGAAACCTTTATTTTCAAGATTATTTAAATGTGTATGAATAGTTGCGGGACTAGAAGCTCCAACAGCTTTTCCTATTTCTCTTACAGTAGGAGGGTAACCATGCGATACAATAAATTCTTTTATGTATAATAATATTTCATTTTGTTTTTTTGTTAATTCTTCCATATAACATCTCCTTATTAAACAATATAATTCTATCATATATTTGTATATTTGTCAAACTATTGTTCGTTTTTAATTTGGTTGACATTTTTGTAAATAAAAAAACATTTGTTCGGATTATTGTTGACACGAACAGATGTTTGTATTAAACTATAATTAACAGAGGAGGAAGTATATGAAAGAATTATTAAAAAATAAAATGACGATCGCATTGATAATATTTATAGTTGGAGTGACATATATTAATACAATCCAATTAAATAAATATGAGGAAAAGATTAAAACTGATGATATTGTAATGAATGTTAATTATTAATAAGAATGTAATTAATCTTGCTATATTTATTATTACATGGTAAAATCTATATGAATGGATAGTGATATAATGCAAGAGATGATTTTGTCAATTATGGAAAGTTTCGGTTATTTTGGTGTTTTTGCTTTAATAGCTATTGAAAATATATTCCCACCAATTCCTTCTGAAGTAATTTTGCTTTTTGGTGGTTTTATGACAACTTATACCAAATTAAATGTAATTTTGATGATTGTATTTTCAACACTTGGTTCTTTAGTTGGTGCTATAGCATTGTATTATGTTGGTAAGTTTTTCAATAAGGAACGCCTAAAAAAAATTGTTTCTAGTAAAGTTGGCAAGGTTTTATGTTTAAAAGAAAAAGATATTGATACTGCTGATCAATGGTTTGACAAAAAAGGAAATATTACTGTTTTCTTTTGTCGCTTTATTCCAATAGTTAGAAGTTTAATTTCTATTCCTGCTGGGATGAGTGAAATGCCAATGCTCAAGTTTTTAATTTATACTATATGTGGTTCTACAATATGGAATTCTGTATTAATAACTGTAGGTAACAGAGTTGGTCATAATTGGGAGTCAATTTTAACTATATTTGATAATTATTCACACATAGTTTTATTAATTTTGATTGTATTATTTGTTGTTTTTGTATCTTGGTTTTATATATTTAGATTCCGCAATAAGAAGTAGTTTTACTACTTTTTATTATGGAAAGAATTTACTATATTTGATAGAAATGATATAATACTAATATATGATAGGGGTGGGTATATGGATCAAAATGTTATTAATAATATTAAATCTCTAGGTGTTGACATGATTAAAGAAGCTAAAGTTGGACATCCTGGGATTGTTTTAGGTGCAGCACCTATTTTATATACTTTATATACAAAACATTTAAATATATCTTTAAATGATCCTAATTGGATTAATCGCGATCGCTTTGTGATGAGCGCTGGACATGGTAGTGCTTTATTGTATGCTGTATTATATATGGTTGGGTATTTGAATTTGGATGATTTGAAGAGTTTTCGGCAAATTGATTCAAAAACTCCTGGACATCCTGAATTCAAACAAACACCCGGAGTTGAAGTGACAACTGGTCCATTAGGACAGGGATTAGCAACTTCTGTTGGGTTGGCATTAGGTGAAAAAATTTTAGAAAGCAAGTATAAATTAGCAACTAATAATTCACTTTTCAATAAAGAAAAATCACTTTTTGACTATCGCATTTATTGTTTATGTAGTGATGGCGATTTAATGGAAGGAATTAGCTATGAAGCAGCTTCTTTAGCTGGTAGTTGGCAATTAAATAATTTAATTGTTTTATATGATTCTAACAACGTTAGTTTAGATGGTAAAACAGAAGGGGTATTTGATGAAAATATTCGCGCTCGTTTTGAAGCCATGGGTTGGAATACTTTACTAGTTAGCAATGGAAATAACATCGATGCGATTAGTAAAGCTATAACCAAAGCCAAAGAAAGTTCAAAGCCTACTTTAATAGAAATTAAAACAATTATTGGTGAAGGAACTTCGCTAGCAGGAACTAATGATGTCCACGGCAAAGTTTTATCTGATGCAGATATGATGATGTTAAAAAAGAGTTTTGATTTTCCAGAAGATCCTTTTTATGTCATCCCTAACATTGAAAAATATGTGCAAAGAGAAATATCTTTAAGAACAAGTCCTTTATATAGCGCTTGGGCTAATATTTACCGTGAATATGCAGAAAAGACGGATTTGCACTATAACGAGTTTGATTACATATACAACAAATATACAGATTATAAATTAGACGAAAAGCATTTTAATATCAATACTGGTGAACCTGAAGAACTAAGAAAAATAAATCAGATAGTTTTAAATCGTATAGCTTTAGATTTGCCATATTTTATTAGTGGTAGTGCTGACTTATATGGATCTGCTAAAAATTATTTAGATAATTATGGTGATTTAAGCAAGAAAAACTATTTAGCTCGTAATATTCATTTTGGGGTAAGAGAACACGTAATGGGAGCTATCGCAAACGGCTTAAGCCTTACAGGATTTAAAATAAATATATCAACTTTTTTAGCATTTTCAGATTATTTAAAACCATCTTTGCGTTTGTCTGCTTTAATGCATTTGCCTGTTATTCATGTTTTTTCACATGATTCCATTACTTTAGGTAGTGATGGTCCTACACATCAACCTGTTGAACAACTAGCTATGTTACGTTCTATACCTAATTATTATGTATATAAACCTTGTGATTTTAAAGAAGTTATTGGTTGTTGGAATGAAATTATTAACACTCATGATCATCCTAGTGGTTTAATTATAAACAAAACCAAAGTTTTACCTTTAGAAAATACTAGTGTTGAAAAAGTAAAACTAGGAGCTTATATTGTCCGAAAAGAAAAAGAACGTTTACATGGAATTATTGTGGCCACTGGTTCAGAAGTTCATATAGCATTGAGAATTGCAAATAAATTGTACAATCAATATAAATTAGATTTACGAGTAGTTAGTATGCCATGTATGGAACTTTTTAAAGAACAAAGTTTAGAATATCGTGAAGAAATATTGCCAAAGGGGATTAGGGTTGTAGTAATAGAGTTTGGTTCTAGTTCGGATTGGTATCAGTTTGTCTATGGTGAAAAATACTTAATTAACGTAAACGAATTTGGCTATAGTGGCTCAACAGATGATATTCTTAAGAAGATGAATTTAGATAACGACAGTTTATTAAATCGTGTTAAGAACATATTTATGTAAACTTTTAAAGTAGATTTTATAAAATCTACTTTTTAGTTCTATCTTTTTCGACATTTCAAGGTGTTAAAATACTTTTAGGTGATTCTATGCGTTCATATTACATATTTGATATAAAAAAAGATATTCATAGTCTATATCATGATAAAGAAGAACAACTATTTTACATATTAAAAAGAATTAAATTAGTTAAAAAACCTAATTTAGAATACGGATTATCGATATATACTCAATTATGTGATGTTTTTGATTTTACCACATTACAAAGATATTTATTTGAAAGATACGAAGTCTTACCAAACAACAAATACAATTTTTTAAATTACAAAAATAAAGAATTCAGTTATCTTGAGTTAAGATATCCTTGTTTATTTTTGCAAACTAATTGTCTATTACCAAAAGTATTTGATATTTTATATTTATATAACAGAGATATTTTTGTCTGTGATTTTACCAATAACGATTACTTTTGGTTAGATAAACTACATAAATATAAAAAAGATAGAAAATATAAACTTTCATTGCGTTAGCATCTAGTTATTAAATTGGGATAAAAATATAGACATGGGTTGTAAATATTGAATTAATTATGTATAATTATGGTAGAAAAGGAAGTGAAATAATGAATTGGGGAGCTTTTTTTATAGATTTATTACAAATCGTAGGTGGCCTTATTGTTGGATTAGTTGCAGGTTTCTTCTTAGCACGTAAATATATGCAAAAATATCTTAAAAAGAATCCACCTATTAATGAACAAATGATTAAAGCGATGATGATGCAAATGGGGCGTACACCTAGTCAGAAACAAGTTAATCAAATGATGAAAGCTATGAGTAAATATAATGATTAGTTCATTATATTTTTTTTGTTAATGCATATATTTTAGTGGTGATGGTATGAATATACACAGATTATCTAAAATAGTGGAAGGAAAAGTAATAACAAAAAACAAAAAAGAAATAGTTGTAAGACCATGTATTGATTCTAGAGAGTTAGTAGATGATGGAATATTTATTATTATTGGTAATGTTCAAAAATATAAAGAAGAAATTTTAAAAAAAGCATCAGTTATAATTGGCGAAAATAATTTAGGTAAAAATATTGGTTTTATTCAAGTTGAAGATAGTATTAAAGCACTTAAAAAGATGGCTAGTTATATGCTAGAAAAATCACAGACAAAAATAATTGCAATTACTGGTAGTAATGGTAAAACTACTTTAAAAGAATTAACCGCACTAGTTTTACAAAGCAAATATAAAGTTTTAAAAAACACTGGTAATGAAAATAATATTATTGGAGTATCAAAAACTTTGTTACGATTAGATCAAAGTTATGATTATTGTATTTTAGAATTAGGAATGAACCATTTAAATGAAATAAGTGAACTTTCTTTACTAACAAGACCATATTATGCATTGATTACTAATATTGGAACTGCACACATTGGTAATTTGGGTTCTAAGAAAGATATTTTTAAAGCTAAAATTGAAATTTTAGATGGAATGGATGTTAATAATTTAATAGTTAATAGTAATGATTACTATTTGAAACAACTGAAATGTCTAAAAGTAGGAACTAGATTATTTAGTGATTTAAGGATTAGTAAAATCAAAATAACCTTATTTAAAACTAGTTTTTTGATTAAAAAGGACAACTTTAAAAAGGAAGTTATATTAAATTATGGTGGTTTTCATTATCCTATTTTAATTGGTATGGCTTTATTACTAGGAACTGAACTTGGAATTGATTTAGAAACAGGAATAAATACGATTCACCATTTCAAACCTATTGATGGAAGATTAAATATAATTAAATTAGAAAATAATAATTATTTAATTGATGATTGTTATAATGCATCTTTAGAATCATTTTCCAATGTTTCTACGCTAGTAAAAGATAATGGTCTTAAAAAAATCTTTATTATTGGCGATATATTAGAAACTGGTAAATATAGTGACATTATTCATTTAAAGGTTATTAAAAAACTACGTAAAATACCGAATAGTATTTTTTGGTGCGTAGGAAATTATTTCCAAAAACATCAAAAAAAATTAAAAAATGCTCGTTGTTTTAATGTGACTGAAATCATAAACTTAATTAGTCATGAAGATTTTTATGACACAATTTTCATCTTAAAAGCTAGTCATAAATTTAATTTTGAGCAAATAAGTGAGACAATTAAAAACAAATACTAGACTAAAAAATAAAAATCATATATAATTTTAGTTGCTAGGAAGTGTTTTTATGAAAATCAAGTATACTTTATTACATAAAGATAGTAAAACAAATGCTCGTTATGGCTTATTGGAAACTAACTATGGCAAATATGAAACACCTATTTTTATGCCAGTAGGAACACAAGCAACAGTTAAAACATTAAGTCCTGAAGAATTAAAAGATATAAATAGTGCGGTAATACTTGCGAATACTTATCATTTATGGTTAAGGCCAGGTGAAGATGTTATAAATAAAGCTGGAGGATTACACAAGTTTATGAATTATGATGGACCTATCTTAACTGATAGCGGGGGATTCCAAGTTTTTTCATTAGCCAAAAACAAAGATAAGGATATTGTTGAAGAAGGTGTACATTTCAAAAGTCATCTTGATGGAAGACCTCTATTGTTGACACCAGAATTATCCATTCAAATCCAAAATAAATTAGATAGTGATATCGCCATGAGTTTTGATGAATGTCCACCTTATCCAGTTACATATGAGTATATGAAGAAAAGTGTTGAAAGAACATTGCGTTGGGCTAAAAGAGGATTAGATGTTCACCAAAATCCTAGGCAATCTTTATTTGGTATTGTCCAAGGAGGAGAATTTCAAGATTTACGTAAATGGAGTGCGTTAGAAACTACAAAACTAAATTTTGATGGATATGCAATTGGTGGAACAAGTGTTGGCGAGGATAAACCTACGATGTATAAGATGATTGATGATGCAATTATTTATTTACCTCATGATAAACCACGATATCTTATGGGTGTAGGTGATCCTATTGATTTATTAGAAGGTATTGAAAGAGGAATCGATATGTTTGATTGTGTTCATCCAACACGATTAGCTCGTCATGCTCATGCGTTTACCAAAAATGGCAAGATTAATCTTCGCAATCAAAAATTCAAGGAGGATTTTTCACCAATTGATGACGATTGTGATTGTTATGCATGTAAAAATTTTACTAAAGCTTATATACGTCATTTGCTTGTTGCAGAAGAAACTTTTGGCAGTAGATTATTATCAATTCATAATTTACGCTTTTTAATTCATATGATGGAAGATATTAGAACATCAATAAAAAATGATGAATTTTTAACTTATAAAAACAATTTTCTTACTCAGTATCAAAAAAAACTACATTAGTAGTTTTTTATTGTAACAATTGTTAGCAGTAATTATTGTTTTAGCAATTATTGCCTTAATTGCAACACCAGTAATTCTTAATTTAATTACACGAACATCACATGAATCTATTAAAGCTAGTGTCATGCAAATAAAACAGGGCGCAGAAACTTTTGTTGTAGTTAGAAAAATGATGGATCCTAATTATGTGTTTGATATTGATGATTATAGTTTTAAAGGTGAACAATTTGGCAAAGGAACAGAACAACCAAATATAATTATTACAATAGAAGATAAAGATTTTGCTAGTATTGTTGTTTTTAAAGATGAAAAATGTTATTATTCGCTAGCTGGTGAAGATGAAGTTATCGAAGAAGAAAGTTCTTCACGTGGTGAGTGTTTATCACATGTAAGTGATATTTTGCCACCAGAAATAGTAAGTGTTACGCCTAATACAACCGAATGGGTATTAGCTGGTATTTACTTAACTGTTGAAGCTGTAGATAATGTTGAAATTAAAGACTACAGTTTTGATGGTGGTGCTACATGGCAAACAAGCAACATTTCAGATGTTTATAATAATGCAACTTCAATTGAAATACAAGTTAGAGATTTAAATGATAATGTTGTGTCTGAACAAGTTGAGATTGAAAGTAAAACAGAATATGGATATCAAGAAGTCTCTAGTTGGTCAAGTGAGTATACTACTACTGTTCCAACAGAAGGATATTATACTTCTAAAACTCAATATGGTTATCAATCACGTTCTAGTACTTCTTATTCATATCAATGTGGAACTACTTGTCGTGATCGTTGGTACAATAATATAGGGTCATGTCCATCGCAATGTACTTCACAGATGCTTGATTATGGTACTGGATGTCAATGTTTAATGGAATGTTATTATAAAGATCCAAAATATTGTACTGGATATAATTATGGTTCTTGGGGAACATCTACCGGTTGGACAACGAGTGGCGCATATGAACAGACTACTAGTCGTAAACCAGTTACAAGAACTACTATTCGTTACGCCGGATGATTAATAAAAGAAAGTGAAAACACTTTCTTTTTTTATTGTTGCTCGCTTTTTTTTAGATTAATTCCTAACATACTTCCAAGAATTGAAGTAAGTATTATAATGAAATAATAGAGGATATTAGTCATTTTGTAAGGATTGTGATAAAAAACGAAGTTAATAATAGTTATTATGATGATAAACAAGGCTCCGTATTTAACCCCTGCTAGCCATCCTTTTTTAATTGTTTTAATTCCTAAGTAAATTGTTCCTAAAAGTATAAAAACAATCGGTATAGCAATATTTAGGATTGAGACAAAGTTTGTTGAAATAATATCAAAATAATATAGAAGAGTAGTAATAATTGTCGTTAAAATAATTCCTCCAAAAGAAATAATTAATGCCTTTAAATAATTCATAATATCACCTATTAAAGTGTATGAATTGTATAAAAAAGTATGAATATATTCAATATAAAATAGGTGATATTATGATCGTTTTATCTTTTTTAAGTTTTCTTATATTATTTATTTATAAGTATCTAAGACAAGAGACAATTGAAAATTATGAAATAATTTTAGTTATGTTAATGGGAATAAACTTTTTATTTCTTCCGACTTTTTATATGTATAAGTATTTTACTAGTTTTTTAACTAAGAGGAATAAAGAAAAAATTATAATTATAGAACATGGAATTGTTAATTTTAATAATTTGGTTTCTCTTAACTATAGTTTAGAAAAATTATTTGAAGAAGTAAAAAAAGCTGGATTTAATAGTTTTGATGAAGTTAATTATGCAATTTTATGTGACGGTATATTATCTTTTTCTAATTAATAGGTTTTTTATATGCCATGCGTGAGCTAGAGTAGTAAAATAAATACTTAATAAAGTAGCAATCAACAAACCCCACATTCTGATTCTTAAACTTGATAATATAAAAAGCGCTGTTAATCTTATGATGATACCAATCGCTATATCAATAAATGCACGTTTAGTGTTCATTGTTGCTTGTAAAGTAGCAGTTAAAGGTGCTTGAATATAATAAATGATAAAAAAAGGTGCTAGTGTTTTTAAATATTGACTGCCTTGATTAGTATTGTATATTATACTCAGTAATTCGTTTGGAAAACAAAAAATCGCAATTGTAAAAGGAATACCAACTACTAATGATAAAACAATAGCTTGTTTTATTTTTTTTAAGACATAATCATAATTTTTGTTAATATATGCTTTACTGATGTTGGGGATGAGAGCTTGCGATATTGCCAATGTAAAAAAATTTGGTAATAGTAATAAAGATAAAACATAACCATTAACAATTCCATAGTTGTTAACAATATAAGTGCTATTATAACCAACCATTAGTAAAGTATTTGTTAAAATGATAGGTTCTAAAAAATAACCGATATTACCAATCAAACGACTACCAGTCGATGGTAGAGCTATTTTTAATATATTTTTTATATATTTTGGTTTAAATAAAAGATCTTGTTTAGTTATTTTAATTTTGGGAATAAATAAAAGCATGACTAATATACTAATTGATTCACTAATTATGTTAGTTAAGATGATAAAACCAATGGCATATTCAATACCATAAATTAAGCAAATAGGAACTCCTATCGCAATCAATCCTAATCTAACAATATCTTCGCTGATATTTGATAAGACATGAGGGAACATTCTTTGTTTACCAAAAAAATATCCTCTAATGATACTCGATAAACTTATAAAAGGTAAAACAAGTGCCATCATTTTAAGAGCTAATAAAACACGAGGTTCATTTAAAAATTTTAGGGCAATAGTATTGGAAAATAAAAATATAATAATTAAAATTATAGTATTTATTACAATAGATATAGGTAAGGCATTAAAAAGTAATCCTTTATTGTTATATTTATCCTGGGCTACTAAAGTACTTATCGCAACTGATAAACTCATTTGGGCTATACCAATTAAAAGAGAAAATGTAGGCATAATTAAAGAGTAAAGTCCAATTCCAGTTGTTCCTAAAAGACGGGTCATGACAATACGAATTATCATACCTAAGATTTTTGTCAAAAAACCACCAATAATTAAAATAAATGTTGCTTTAATAAAAGTATTTTGTTTCATATTTCACCTAATTTAATTTTATGATTAGGTTGTTTATTTAGAAGTTGTGAAATAAATTAACTTATATATTTAAAAATATTTATTTTTTGATATAATTAATATATAGGTGGTTTTATGGATATAGAGTTTAATTCTTTACAAGAATTATTTAAACGTATTAAACCTGCTTTAACTACACGTGTCCGTGAGTTATATCGTTTAGGCTATGATTATTTAAAAGAAGAAGATATATGGAATTATTTAAAGAAAACAAATTGGCGTGATGCGAAAGATTTATCGTTAGCTGAAATGGTCAATGACATTTTAGAAGTAGATGAATTTAAAATAGATCGTTATATGAAAGATAAACTTAAAGTTACTACGCGATCTATTTATTTAGAAAAAGGTGATCAAATTGACGAAAATGAATCAACAATTAACTTATCAACAACTGAAAGATCGCATTGATAATTATATAACTAATGCTGATGATTTAAAATTAATTGATAATGCATTTAGATATGCATATGATTTTCATGAAGGTGAAAAGAGATTAACTGGCGATGATTACATTCAACATCTTTTGAATGTTGCTTATATTTTAGCTGAGATTAATGCTGATACCGCTACAATATGTGCTGGACTTTTACATGATGTTTTAGAAGAAAGCGATGATAATAAAGAAGAACTAGTTGATCTATTTGGTGAGACAATTGTCAATATTATTGAAGGTGTTACTAAGATTAATAAATTAAATTTTAATGGTGATAAAAAGGCAATTATCGAAAGTCATCGAAAAATTTTAGTTGGTTTATCTGAGGATGTTCGTGTTATTATTGTAAAATTAGCTGATCGTCTTCACAACATGCGTACTTTATGGGTTTTATCGCCAAAAAGTCAAAAAGAAAAGGCTAATGAAACTTTAGATATTTTGGTTCCAATCGCAAGTCGTTTAGGGATGAATACATTTAAAAGTGAACTTGAAGATCTATCACTTCGTTATTCTAAACCTGATACTTATTTTTATATCGTCGAAAAACTTAATCAAACTAGAAATGAACGTGATTTGGAAGTAAATAAAATGATTGATGCAGTTTCTAAAATTCTAGATCAAGAAGGCATAGATTATAAAATCAAGGGTAGAGCTAAAAGTATTTATAGTATTTATAAAAAGTTGGATAAAGGTAAATCTTTTAATGATATTTATGATCTTTTAGCTTTGAGAATATACGTTTCTAAAGAACATGAATGTTATCAAGTTTTAGGTTTAATTCATTCTAAATTTAAACACATGCCAAAACGTTTTAAAGATTATATCGCCATGCCTAAATCTAATATGTATCAATCTTTACATACTACTGTTTTTGGGGTTGATGAGCATATTTTTGAAATTCAAATTAGAACATATGAAATGGATCAAATTGCTGAACATGGTATTGCTTCCCATTGGTCTTATAAAGAGCATGGAAGTACTAAAGCAGACTTACAAAATGCAATGGAACAAAAGTTACAATTTTTCCGTTCTTTGATCGAAATTAAAAATGATAATAATAGTGATGAGGAATTCGTTAAAACAGTTCAAAACGAAGTTCTACGAGAAAATGTATATGTTTTTACACCAAAAGGTGATGTTATTGAATTGCCAGTTGGATCAACGCCTATTGATTTTGCTTATCGTGTTCACAGTGGTGTTGGAGATAAGATGGTTGGGGCTATTGTAAATGGTAGTATTGTTACTTTAGATTATGTTTTACAAAATAACGATATTGTTAAAATTAATACAAACAAAAATAGTGTTGGCCCTAGTAAAGAGTGGATAAACATGGCTTATACTAGTCAGGCTAAAAGCAAAATCAAAGCATTTTTTAATAAGACACAAAAAGAAGACTACGTTAAATTAGGCGAAGAAGTTTTAATAAGAGAAGTCAAAAAACGTAAAATTCCGCTTGCTGAGTTCTTTGCTAGTAATAATATTAATAAAATATTAGAAGAGTTGAAATATAAAGATCAAACAGAATTATATGTCAATTTAGGAAATAATAAAATTCCTGTTGGTAGTGTTATTAATATTGTTTATAATGATAATATAAGTAAAGAAGATTTGATTTTAAAAAGAGTTATCAATAGTGAAGTTAAAGAAATTAATTCCAAAGATGATATTATTGTTGAAGGAATAGATAGAATTAAAGTGAATATTGCTTCATGTTGCAAACCTATTCCAGGTGATGAAATAGTAGGATATATAACTAAGGGACATGGGATAACTATTCATCGAAGTATATGTCCTAATATTACTGACAATGAAGAGAGACTTATTAGTGTTCATTGGAACAAAGTGACAACTAAAAAATATCCAGCTTTATTACTTGTCCATGCTATGGAAAGCAAAAACTTATTATTAGATATTATTGCGCATTCTTCAAACTCCGATATTACTATTCAAAGTATTAATGCTATTAATTCATCAGATAATTTTATGTATGAAATTACAGTTTTAATTAATGATTTGGTAAATCTCAATAAATTTATTAATGAACTTACTAGTTTGTCAAATATTATTAATGTTGAAAGGATAATAAAATAATGCGTGTTGTTGTTCAAAGAAGTAAAAAAGCAAGTGTAAGTGTGGATAATAAAATAGTAGGTAAAATCAATGAAGGATTAACAGTTTTTGTCGCTTTTACACCAGGAGATAGTATCAAAGATATAAACTATTTGGCTGACAAGGTTATTAATTTGCGGATTTTTGATGATGAGAATCATGTTATGAATAAGAGTTTATTAGATGTTAATGGTTCTATTTTAAGTGTTTCACAATTTACTCTTTACGCCAATGCTAGAAAAGGACGTAGACCTAGTTATGATAAAGCTTTAAATGGAAGTGAGGCAATCAAATTATATGAATTGTGGAATCAGACATTAAAAGATAAAGGAATTGATGTTGCAACAGGAATTTTTCAAGCAGACATGCTTGTTAGTATTGAAAATGATGGACCTGTTACAATAATTATAGAAAGTAGGGATTAAATGTTTAAGGATAAAATAAATTGGAAATTAGTTAATATCGCAATTGCATTATTCATCTTTGTTTTAATATATCAAACTGGTCACTTATGGATTGATATACTTAACAAATTATGGACTGTAGCACTACCATTTTTAATTGCTTTTACTATTGCATATGCACTACATCCATTTGTTAATAAATTAAGAAATAAAAAAGTACCTAAGGGATTAGCTATTTTAATTGTTGTCTTAGTTGCTTTTGCATTAATTGGAACAACTATTGGACTAATATTTCCATTACTATTTAGTCAATTAAATGTTCTTTTTAACAACATATTAGCTTTTGTTAAAGAACTATCTTTGAATTATGATTTAGATTTAGGAGTTTTACAAACTTCATTAAGTGATATATTTAATAACGTTATTTCTTCATTTGGTAAATACATAAGTGATGGAGCTGTAAGTATTATTGGTGTTTCTTTGAATGTTTTAGGTAATACCTTTATTGTTATTGCAGCCGCTGTTTATTTCTTGATTGATATGGATAAAATTAGACCAGCATTTAAGCGTTTATTGATTCGTAAAAACAAACGTACATTTAGATATGTTGAAGCTTTAGACAATGAAATGAAAGCATATATTACTGGGTTTATTAAAATAGTTTTAATTACTTTTGTAGAGTATACAGTCGCTTATACAATTATAGGACATCCAAGTGCATTGTTATTAGGATTTGTTGCTGCAATTGGTAATTTAATTCCTTATTTTGGTGGTATTGCCACAAATATGATTGCCGCTATTACGGCGTTTGCGATTAGTCCATCATTATTTATTAAAACATGTATTGCTTTCTTTGTATGTTCTAATTTAGATGGATATGTCATTAATCCATATGTATATGGAAAATCAAATAAAGTTCATCCATTGATAACTATACTAGCAGTATTTGCAGGTGGAATCTTATTTGGTATATTGGGTATTATAATTTCATTACCTGTAACTATTATTTTAATTACAACTCTTAAATATTATTCAGAAGATATTGCTGATTTATGGGAAGAAGTACGTGGAGGGAAAGGAAAAGATTAGTCTTTTCTTTTTTTTACTTTTATGTTATATTTAAGTTAATAAATAAGGTGAGTGATGTATGATGAAGAAAATAGCATTAGGTACTGGTTTATTAATAGTTGTAGTGTTTGTAAGTATAGTATTTTTAATAAGTAATAAAGATAAAAGTTTTAAAGCTGAAGGTATCGTTACAAAAGTTATTTCTAATACAGAAATTGAGGTTAAAAAAGATAATAAAACTCTTGGTAAGGCAGTT
>CALVXF010000020.1 GCA_944368875.1 uncultured Bacilli bacterium | reverse complement strand
ACCTTAGAAATCGTGCTAAGATAACTGAAAAGAATCTTAAGAAATTAAGGGAATTACATGTTTTAGATCATTTACGTGAAAATGATCAATTATCTTTATTTGATTTCATGTAATTGAAATCAAATTTGATGCTCACGTAGCTCAGTTGGATAGAGCGGTCGCCTCCTAAGCGGCAGGTCATGAGTTCAAATCTCACCGTGAGCTCCATATTGAAAGCAATGGTTTGATACAGTGAAAATTGCTGGTCAAACCTTTTTTTGTGTCAAAATTAGAGAAAATTAGCATATATTTAACATAAATTGATTATAACTGACTAAACAACCTATTCTCTAACAATGAAGTTTTAGCTCGTGATTTTACACTAAAAACTTTTTATAGCACAATAAACTTTTTGTCTCACAAAAAACTTTTTATTCTTTTTGAGAAAAAAGTCCCTAAAAGTCTCTTTAAAATATCGAAATTATGCATGTTTTATGATAAAATATTTCATTGAAATGAGTGGTGAGTGATGGGACTTCAAAACGCTATTAAAAAAAGAAAACTTAATAACGAAATCAAAGCAACTGCCAACCCTCAACAGTTAGAAGCCATTAAAACTATAGATGGTCCATTATTGATTATTGCTGGACCTGGCACTGGCAAGACGTTTACTTTGATAAATCGAACTTTAAATTTAATCGTTAATCATAATATTGATCCAGCGAGTATTTTTCTTGCGACATTTACAGAAAAAGCCTCAAAAGAATTAACAAGCCGACTTTCAAATATGCTTGCTAAATATGAGATGGATTTTAATCCTAATGACATGTATGTGGGTACATTTCATTCTATTTGTTTGAAGATATTAAAAGAGAATGTTGAAAAAAGCAGGCTTGAAAAGAATTTCAAAGTAGTAGACCAATTCGAGCAACAATACTTTATTTATAATCATTTGTCCGATTTTATTAAAATTGAAAACTTTGATTTATTTATCTCAGTCAGCGCTTGGTGGGATAAAGCTGCTGAACTAATGAAAGTTATTAATCGTCTTCAAGAAGAATTGGTTAATTATGACGAACTTTTAAAATCGAATGTCGTCAGTAACAAATTTTATGGTGAAATTCTAAAAACCTATGAAGACTTGCGAATAAAGAATAATCTTTTAGATTTTAGTTCAATTCAAGTAGAAACTTATAAGATGCTAAATGAACATGAAGAACTAAAAGAAGAACTTTTGAAAAAGATTAAATATGTTATGGTTGACGAATATCAAGATACTAACCACATACAAGAGAAATTAAGTTTATTGTTATCAGGCAAACAAAACAATATATGCGTTGTTGGTGACGATGACCAAGCTATTTATAGATTTAGAGGAGCTACGGTTCGAAATATTCTCGAATTTCAAAATCATTTTAAAAATTGTAAAAAAATTGAATTGGT
Organism: uncultured Bacilli bacterium; assembly: GCA_944368875.1. GTDB lineage: Bacteria > Bacillota_I > Bacilli_A > RF39 > UBA660 > CALVXF01. The sequence continues at coordinate 6,600 of CALVXF010000020.1, read as the reverse complement.
GAATAACTATCGTTCAAATTCACGAATTGTAGATTTTTATAATGATTGGATGGAAGTTACCGATGGTCGAGACTTTAAATTTGAATGGGATAAATACCGTTATGATAAAAGAATTGTTGCTAGTAAAAATAGTGAATTTATGCATGATGCGGTTATTCAATTATCAACAAAAGAACCAGATTATCTAAATAAAAAAGTCTTAGAATTCATAAAAAACTTGCAAAAATTAGGTAAAATTTCAAATTTAAACCAAATAGCATTTTTATTTAGATCTGTAAAAAATGAAGATGTAATACAACTAGCTAATTATTTAGAAAGTAATAATATCCCGGTTTATTCACCTCGTTCTAACATGTTTTTTAAAAGACATGAGGTTAAGTCGATTGTTGGTTGCTTGTACTTATTATTTCCTAATTTTGTTAGAGATATTGAAAAATCAGAACATAAATTTACATTGCATAAATTTTTAAAAGATTGTGAATTAGAAGCTATTCTTATCTTGAAGAATCCTAAATATAGTGATTTTCAAAAGTGGTATAAAAGAACCTTAAATGATTTAAAAATTTTAGATGTTGCTCTTGATTACGCATTTACTGGAATTATATTCCAAATGTTATCCTTCGAACCATTTTCAGATATGGTAAAAGCCGACTTGAATAGTGGTGTTTATGATACCAGAACTGCTAGAAATGTTGCTTTGTTAGAGTCTTTAATTGCTAGATTTGAAAAGATGTACAACATTTCTGTTTTAACAAAAAACAACGCTTATGGTTACGTGAAAAAGTTATTTAATACATATTTTAGATTTTTATTGGAGGGCGGAATTACCGAGTACGAAGATGAAAGCGAATACGCTCCAAGTAATTGTGTTTCTTTTATGACCATTCACCAATCTAAAGGAATGGAATTTCCTATAGTGATGGTTGGTTCACAAAGTGCAACACCAAGAAAGCAATATGATGGAAACGTAGAAAACATTGTCAAGGAGTTTTCTGGAAGAGGGCAATTTGAAGATATTGAATTCACCAAGTATTTTGATTTCTGGCGTCTTTACTATGTTGCATTTTCAAGAGCACAATCATTATTGGTAATGCTTTGTGATGCTTCTAAAAATAATGAACCAAGTAAGTATTTTGAGAGACTATATAAAGAATTACCATATGAGGCTGAATTAAACAAATTTAATTTTGAGAAGGTTAAACCAACCAATCTTAAAAATGCATATTCATTTACTAGTGATATTAACGTTTATTTAACTTGTCCTACTCAATATATGTTTTTTAAAGAATTAGGTTTTGAACCTGTTAGAAGTGGTGGCACTTTGTTTGGTACAGTAGTACATCAAACTATTGAAGATATAAATAAAAAAATAATTAGTAAGGAAGCTAATGAAATTACTGAGGATAAAATCAAAGAGTGGCTGGATATTAACTACCAAACCGCTAGTAAAGCAAATAACTCTTATTTAGGTGAAAAATTTTTAAAGGCAGGTCTTGAGCAAGTTCTTAATTATTACAAGAGAGTAAAAGATAATCCTGACCTTGTTTCTCAATCAGAACTACCTATTACCTTGGTTAATGGCGATTATATAATAAGTGGTAAAGTTGACTTAGTAGTTAATAACAAAGGTAAATATCAACTCCTAGATTTTAAAACTGAAAAAAAGCCAAATTTAGTAAAAGATGCTGATAAAATAAATAGAGTAAAACGACAGCTTGAAATTTATACATATTTATTCGAAAAGAGATATGGGATAAAAGTCGATGGGATGAGAGTGTATTATACAAGCGAACTTAATTCTAACCCATTTATTAACTTTAAGAAGGAAGATGAAAATATCAAAAAAACTATTAAAGAATTTGATAATGTTGTAAAAAATATTGAAAACAAAAATTTTGAAAGCAGATGTAGTGATCTCAACATTTGTAAAAACTGTGACTTTAGATTTTATTGTAGGAGGACTTAGACATGGCTGAAGAAAGAAATGATGAACAATTAACTTTATTTGATTTGGATACAAAACCTGTTATTAAGGGGTTTCCTGAGCTTAGATGGACTGGAAAAAGAGACTATTTACAAACTCAATATTACCCAGCTCAATTAAAAGAAAGATATGGTAATTCTGACGCAAATGGATGGTTTAATAAGATATTTTGGGGAGACAACCTTCAAGTAATGTCACATTTACTTAGAGAATATAGAGGAAAGATTGATTTGATTTATATCGATCCTCCTTTTGATAGTAAAGCTGACTATAAAAAGAAAATTCAAATAAAGGGGCAAAAAATCGAAAACGATAATAATTTTTTTGAAGAAAAACAATATGGAGATATGTGGATAAATGATGAATATCTTCAATTTATGTATGAGAGACTCATTTTAATGAAAGAATTATTAAGCGAAACAGGAACAATTTATTTACATTGTGATTACCATCGTTCCCATCAATTACGATGCTTAATGGATCAAGTTTTTGGCCCAGGCAATTTTTTGAATGAAATTATATGGCAATACTTTATGGGCGGTAAAGGCAAGAAAGAATTTGCAAAAAAACATGATAATATTCTTGTTTATGTTAAAGATACGAATAAATATAAATTTAATAAATTTAATATAAAGAGATACTATGATTTTAAACCATCGTTAGCTGATGAATCTGCTAATGCACAAAGTGGAAAAGACGATATCGGATATTGGGGGATAGTGGCTTGTCCAGATGTTTGGCAAATAAAAGGCGTATTTAATATGGGCTCAGAATATTTAAATTATCCAACCCAAAAGCCAGAAGAACTTTTGGAACGTATTATTAAAGCATCATCGGACGAAGGAGACTTAGTTTTCGATTGTTTTATGGGTTCAGGAACAACACAAGCAGTCGCTTTAAAAATGAATAGAAGGTTTATTGGGTCGGATATTAATTTAGGCGCAATTCAAATTGCAACAAAAAGATTGTTAAATATCTTGAATGACACGAACCTTCTTAATAAGAACAAAGCTGGTTTTGAAGTTTATAACGTTAACAATTATGATTTCTTTAGAAACCCACTTGAGGCTAGAGACTTACTTATTGAAGCGCTCCAAATTCAACCTTTTTCACAAGGTAGTGTATTTCATGGGGAACTAGATGGTAGAAAAGTTTATATTCTTCCAGTTAATAGAATTGCTACTAGGGTTGACTTGCAACCTTTAATTTCAAACTTACCATATAAGTATTATGAAAAAATACAAGAAGAAGATCCAAATGCAGTTGTTGATAGAATTACTTTAGTGTGTATGGGACATGAACCAGATTTAAAAGGTTCGTTCTTGCAAATGGTCGGTAAATTTAAAATTGATATTGAGATAGTTGATATTTTAAAGGATAAATCTCAATTAGAGTTTAAAAGAGATAGTCAAGCTAATATTCAATTTAAACATAACGTTTTAACAATTAAATCTTTCTATCCAATGAATTTAATGCAAAAGTTATCAATTCAACAAGAAGAAGTAGAAGATTGGACTCAGTTAGTAGATTCGATTCTAATTGATTATAACTATGATGGGCAAACTCTAAATCCTCAAATTCTCGATGTTCCAAGTAAAAAAGAACTTGTAAAAGGAAAATATGATATTCCGAAGAATCACGGAAGAATAAAAGTGAAAATCACCGACCTCCTTTCTGAATCATATGAAGTGGAGGTTGTAGATAATGGCTAAGAAAAAAAGTGTAGATTATCCTTTTTATCAAGCACTCTTTGAATTTTATCGTGATAAGAAAAAGGAAATTATTAGATTTTATAAACCAGAAACAAGAAAAATATTAAATTATAATGATAAAAGAAAAAGAGAAGAGGCTTTTTTGAGAACCCCACAATTTGAGGCCCTTGAAATATATGTAATGATAAAAGAATTACTTTCCAATGCTCAAATGTTTAAAATTTTTGCTGATTGGTACAATAAGGTCGATGCATTTAACGCACGTGGTCCATTTCATGTTTTTCAAGAAGGCGAATCAGGATTTATTCAAAATTCTTTATTTGATGACATTACTAAACAAACATATGAAGAAGTGTTTGATAAATTAAAAGCACAAGGGCAAAGCTATCCTAATTATATCTATGCCTTAACTATGGGAACAGGTAAAACCATTCTAATGGCAACTTGTATTTTTTATGAGTTCATTTTAGCTCATAAATACCCTAACGATCCTTTATATTGTCATAATGCTTTAGTTTTTGCTCCTGATAAAACCGTTCTTCAGTCTTTAAGAGAAATTCAAACTTTTGATTTTAAAAAGGTTATACCTAGTGATTATGTTAATTTTTTAACTTCAAACTTGAAGTTTCATGTCTTAGATGATGCATCAACCTCTTTGAATACTATTGATGGTAGTGATTTTAATATTATTATCTCTAACACTCAAAAAATTATTCTTAAGGAAAAACATAAAGAAAAGAGTCCTACAGATAAATTGATGAATATGTCTCTTTTTGATTATGAATTAGATAGCGAGACACAAGACATTTATAGTTTTTTAGAAAACGAAGTAGAGGATGAAAGAGAAGTTGAAGTAAACCAAAGATTCCAAAAAATCATAAGATTAAAACAACTAGGCGTTTATGTTGATGAAGCCCATCACATGTTTGGTAAAGAATTATCTGCTTCATTAAACGATACGACTAATGAAAGTTCTTTGCGATACACCATTAACAAAATTGCTGATGTTTTAGAAAAAAGTTCTACTAAATTGGTAGCGTGTTACAACTTTACTGGAACACCATATGTTGAAAATTCAGTTCTTCCTGAAGTTGTCTATAGTTATGGACTTAAAACAGCAATTGATAATGAATATTTAAAGCAAGTTCAAATCAATGGATATGATAACGTTAAAAATGAAGAGTTTTTACGTAGAGTATTAGAAGATTTCTTTTTGTCGTATAGTGATAATTTGTATGAAGGTTTGACACCTAAAATAGCCATTTATGGCGCTACTGTTGATGAAGTAGTAAATGAAATTCAACCTCTTGTTGAAGGAATATTAAATGATTTAGGAGTCCCATTAGACACTATTTTAGTTAATGTTGGAGATCAAAAATACACCAAGGATTCTGATATTAAAAATTTTAACAATCTTGATGTAGTCGGCACCGAAGGAAGCTTAAAACAGGTCATTCTCTTAGTCAATAAAGGTAAAGAAGGATGGAACTGTAGATCTCTTTTTTCAGTTGCTTTATTTAGATCTCCTAAATCAAAAGTGTTTGTTCTTCAATCTACAATGAGATGTTTAAGAAGTATCACTGAAATTCAACAAAAAGCCAGAGTATATCTTTCAAAGGATAACTTTAATATTTTAGATGAAGAGTTGCAAAAGAACTTCAATCTTAATATTGCTACGGTTAATAGTTCAGGCGCTCCTTTAAAAACAGAGTATCTTGTTAAAATCGTAGAACCTGTTATTACATTGAATTTAAGTGAAATTAAAAAGACTTACAATATTCGCAGAAGAAGCGTAGATTTAACTCATTATTCTATTGATTTAAGCAAAATAGACCTAGAAAAATATAAATCTACTAAAACCGTTAAAGAGGGGCTTGATACTAGACAACGATTAAAAGTAGAGGAATTTGTTAGTGAAACAAATCATAAATATTCTAAGTATCAAATTATTTATGAAGTTGCTAGATATTTAAACGAGTACGGTAATGTTTTAGATGTCGAACAAATTTTAGAAAATACATCAAATTTTGATGAAATTGTTGACCTAGTTTCTAAGTATAATGGCATTCTTTATGATGAGTTAATACCATCTATATTTAATTATTTATATTGGATAGAAGAAAAGGTTGAGAAGGAAGATAAACACGTACCCCTTATCAAATACCCTAATGGTGTTGACCATTTTACATTTAGGAGTACTAAAGATTTAACAATCCAGAAGGATGAAAATTTAGTTAAAACTTATTCTTCTAAGAGTTTTCATACTGATAGATATTGTTTTGATTCAAAACCTGAAGAGCAATTATTCCTTGATTTAATTGTTGATAAAAATGTTGATAAGATTTATTTTACCGGCATGTTTACAGGAAAAGAGAATGGTTTATCAGTTCAATACATCGATCCCGAATCAAATGTGATAAGAACATATTATCCAGATTTTTTGGTTTATTATAAAGATGGTTCTATTGACGTTATTGAAGTTAAAGGCGATAACATGATTGATTCAAAAGAAGTTCAAGCAAAAGCTGAAGCCATGTTAGAAACCGCTCTTTATAGCGATAAAATGGATTACAAGATTATTAAATCAAGCGATATTATGCATAATCGATATAGAGATGGCGATAAAATCAAACGACCTGAAGATTTGTTTATTAAAGAATAAAACTTTTAAATATTACTGACCTATCATGCGGTAGGTCTTTTTTTATTGCCGTTCTAGATTAAATTGCTTACCAAATAATGCGTTGTCGTTTTCTCCAAGTTCGATGACTTTATTGTTAATCATTATGTTTTCATCACCTTCAAAATAGGTGTCTGAATCAGTAATAGCAATAAAGATTTGTTTGTCTTTCTTAGCTTCATAAAGCTTGCATAAGTCAATTACTGATTTAACTTCAACATTAG
>CALVXF010000019.1 GCA_944368875.1 uncultured Bacilli bacterium | reverse complement strand
TTATATTCCTAATAAAGAGCAATTAATTAGTGAAGTTGAAAAAGTATTAAATGAAACAGAGGCTAAAGACTAGTCATTGTATTAGGAAAATTGAAAGAAACTAACTAATTACAATAAAATTTATAATGATTTATTTTAAAGCGTATTTGTGTTAAAAAGTATATAGTGATTGATTTATATGTCAATTACCTTTGGTAAAAGTTGTAGATAACTTCCTCAACAGCACCATAGGATAGTTAGTCGAATTAATCGACTTCTATATAAAAAGGTTAATTTAGTTTAACCTTTTTATATATTTGGAAGTAGTCAATGATAGAATTCGAGTAATATGAAGAAAGCTGTATATAAAAGTGAACAACACAAATTAATAACAAAAAGTTACAAATATTTAACCATGTACTTTGATTAATGTGGTATAATTAAATAAAGGAGAGTTGTTGTTTATGTCGAAACATGAATATTTAAATGAAGAAAGGTATCAAAAAACAAAGAGTAAATTAGGTATTATTATCGTTGTTGTTTGGTTAGTACTTATTTCTGTAGGTGGTTTTTTGGTTTATAAAGGAGTGGGTAATTCAGCAAATTCTAATTTATCTACAGTGGAAAATAAATTAAAAGATCAAAAAGCAGTTTTAGAAGCTAGTGGTTTAAAATATAATACTTTTGCTACTTATGATGATGGCGATGAATACAATTTAAAGATCATTACTAATGCATTAGATCCAAGTTTTAGTTATTGTAGTTTTGATGAATATAAAAACAATGCCATAACAAAAGAATATTGTTCATTAAAAAATGCTAATGGTAGTTTTTCAAAAATGGTTTATTTGATGTTTGGTGGTTTCATTATAGTTGGTGCTTCGATGTTTTGTGGAGTTCTTTATTTGTCAATTGTTAAACGTCGTGAAATTATGGCTTATACTACACAACAAGTTATGCCTGTTGCGCAAGAAGGAATTGATAAGATGGCGCCTACCGTTGCTGATGCAGCAGGAACAATTGCTTCTAAAGTAGCTAAAGGAATTAAAGAAGGTTTAAAAGACGAAGAAAAATAAGTGTTTAAAAGCACTTATTTTTTTAATTTTAATATTAACGAAGATATAAAATGAGTTATCAAAACAATTAGTATAATTTGTATACAAGGATTTAAATTATTAAATGGTATAAATAGACTACAAATAAAAATAATCATAGGATGAACTAAATAATAATATTTGGATAAACCCCTAAAATTCAACTTAATTTTAAGATTGTTAGTTAAATAAATAGTACATACAAAAAGATAATAACTTAGAAACACACAAGACAATAAAATATTGCTATTTAATCTATCAGTATCGTGAAGTAAAATAGCCTCAAAAATCAGAGCAAACATCCAAAAAACTAATTTTTCAAAACAATATTTTGTATATATTTCTTTTTTAGTTCCTAGATAATAGCCTAATGTTATATAGAATAAACCAAAAAAGAGAAAATTTCTTGTCGTAAAAAATAGTTTATAATAGAAATCTAGTAGTTGTTTTAAACTAAGAGGTATAACACCATAATATGTTTCTGTTGCTCCAAATAATAAAAGAATAAAAGATATAATTAAAAGATACCTAATTTTAAATTTTTTCTTCCATTTATCTAAAACTAAAAGAGAAAGCATAACAGCTGGAAAATACCATAAATGATAATAAAAACCCGTATAAAGTAAAATAATTAATAAAATAATAGGCGATAAAATAATTAAGATAGGAATAATAACATGTAATGAGATATTGATACTATTTATATAATTAATTATGACATCGATATTAGATATGGCATAACCAATAATAATAGGGATATAAATGATGTTCCAAATGAGATAAAGAGGAATCATTTTTTTTATGTAGGATTTTATATAAGCAGTATTGTTTTTCTCTTTTTGACTAACGAAATAACCGGTTATAAGAAAGAAAATAGGGACACATGTTCTTGTAATAATGTTATTAAAAACCAAATCCAGATTGTGAGAATAATTTTGAAAAGGACGAAGATGTAAAATAATAATTAAAATCGCACATATATACTTCAAAATATCAATATTATGATAATTGATATTTTTATTTGCATGATTTTTATCGATATTATTTTGTATAACTATTGCTAGAAAACTTGAAATAATTATTAATAATAACATCATTGATGGTTTAGCTAAATTATTTTCCATTTGTAAAATGTTAATTTTTCGTAAAAAAAAGATAAGAGCAATCATAAGTAATGTAATTATAAATTCTTTTTTGTATTTCATTATATCTCCATCTTTCTAAAATAAGTATACTACATATTTTATTAAAAGTTAATTTAAAAAAATAGGTTGTCCAACTTTATGTGACAAAATTCATCATTTGAAAATGGTATTCTAAAAATGTGATGACAATATGAAGAAAATAATGATTGTTTTTTTAGGAGTTTGTCTATTAGTTTTAGGTATTACTTTTCCAAATAAAACAGTTGAAAAGGAGGTGGTTAGGGAAGTAAAAGCAGAGGTTATGGATGCTATCAATCCACTTGAGATATATCAAGATGAATATAATAATCAGGATATAGTGGGTTTACTTTCTATTAACAATCTGTTTAATAAGGAAATTATTGTTCAAGGAAGTGATAATGATTACTATTTAGAACATGATTTAGTTGGTAATTATTTTAGTGGTGGTAGTTTATTTGTTGATTATCGCATCGATTTAGATAATACTAATAAGATAATTATCTATGGTCATAGTAGTAGTCGGATTGACATACCTTTTTCTAAATTACAAAATTATTTAGATGAGGATTTCTTTGATAATAATATGGATATTGTATTAACAACTAAAGATGGTACTATTAACTATAGAGTTTTTTCAGTAATGCTTTTAGATGAGGATTATTTTTATACGAGATTATCTTTTGATAAAGATTCATGGATAGAACATTTAAAAGAATATCAAGAAAAATCTTTATATAAAAATAATGTTACAATAAATGAAGAATCTAAATTACTAGTATTACAAACTTGTTCACAACAATATAAAGGGAAATATGTAGTTATAGCTGCCATAGGATAAGGAGAAAAAATGAAGAAGATATATTTATTATTAATTGGTTTGATTTTATTTACAAACATAGGTAGTGTCCAAGCATTATCAAATTCTAAGTATGCTACTAATCAGCCTGTTAAAAACATTTTATCAGAAGGCGTTACTGAAGAAATTATTATCCATGATGCAGGACGTATGATTGATTATGTTGAAGCTATTTATACGATTTCCGAAGATTATGAAGGAGATATTAAAATAGTTTCTGGTATTTTTGATGCTCTATCAGAAGCCTATGGTTATTTGCCTGGTGATAGCATAAAAGTAAAAATTAAAGTTGTTAATAATTCTAAACATGAATACAATTATGTTGATAAGTCTTTTATTCTAGCAACTGAAGATTTAGAAGGATATAATTTAGAATTAGTAGAAGGAACGTATGGTTTTAATAATAAACCTATATATGAACCTTTTGCTCCACATAGAACAGCTAATAAAGCTATTCAAGAATTATATGGTGTAGCTAGTACTTCTAAAGTTACTAGTGCGATGGTAAGTGATGAAGCTTTAGATGCTAAATTAAAAGAAATTGGTTATCAAGGTGTTGAAGAATTAAATTTATATTATTTAGATTTCTATAATGAATATTATAAAACTGATGTAGAAAAATTAGAAGATTTTGATGCTAAAGTTATAAGTGCTATTTTTAATGGTAATTGTTTGTTTGTTAAAGAGTCTAATGTTGAAATTGTTGAATTAGGATATAATTATTGGTATAATAAATTATTTGCTATGGCTTTTGAAGGCGAAGAAGTAAATGATCAAAATATGCAAAATTATGCGATTGGAAGTTACATGCGTAATAAAGACTTAGGAAATAATTATTTTAAAGAAGCATTTACTAATTTAAAATCAACAGAAACTAAAGAATTAACAAATGCTTATCTTAAAATAAATGGTTTGTATACAACAAATGCCTATATGAATTATAATTTTAGTGCCTATTTAGAATTTAGTTTAGATATGAAAGAAGAAGAAAAACCTGTTATTGATGAAGGTGAAATAGTTCCTCCTGACACAGGTATAAACTAACGAGCTTATGCTCGTTTTTTAGTATTTAATAGTAATAATACGATTTTCAACTTCTATTAAATTATCTTCTTTTAAGTATTTTAATTCCCGCATCATAGCACTTCTATCAACCGATATATAATTGGCTAGATCACTATAATTCATAGGTAGTCTAAAGCGTTTGGAACCACGTTTATTAGAAACGATTTTAAAATATTCTCTTAGTTTTTCACGAATGGTTTTTTTAGTGAGAATTTGAATTCGCTCATAATTATCATTTAATTTATTTAGAATAATACTCAGTGTGTTATCGATAAATTGATTGTGATAGGGGCAATTGTTTTTACATCTATTAATAAATTTATCATATTCAATAATAATTACTTTTGTATCTTCGTTAGCGACAATTGATAATTCACTATTATTTAAGTTAAACATTTTACTTTCAAAAACGTCATCTTTGTGGAGTGTTTCAATTAATGATTTATTGCCATTATAATCAATTCTAATCACATTAGCAGAGCCATCTATAATAATACATATAGTATCTGTATTAGATAAATTGCTTATAATTGTTCCTCCCTTTTTAATATTTAAGTGAATAGCGTGTAAACATTTTAAAAGTTCATTTAGATCTTTTTCTTTAATATTATTAAAAGCATTCATTTATACCACCTTGACACTTTCTAAATTAATTTTAACATAAATTACATTTTGTTGCAATTGCAACAACATTTTTTTTGAAAAAGTGATATCCTTGACTTAATAAAGGATAGGTGTAGCATGAAAGTTATAAAACGAGATGGTCGTAGTGTCGACTATGATGCTAGTAAAATAAAAGGTGCGATTGAAAAAGCAAACTTAAAAGTTCAAGAAGAAGAACGCGCTAGCGAAACCCAAATTAAAAATATTATTAAATATATAGAAGGGCTTAATAAAAGACGTATTTTAGTAGAAGATATTCAAGATATTATTGAAATGAAACTTATGAGTATTAATAAGTTTGCACTTGCTAAAGAATATATTACGTATCGTTATACACGTGCTTTAGTTCGTAAAGCTAATACAACTGACGAAACTATTTTGACTTTAATTAAAAATAGTAATAAAGAAGTAATGGAAGAAAATTCTAACAAAAATGCTTATTTGGCTTCTACGCAAAGAGATTTAATTGCAGGGGAAGTATCTAAAGATTTAACTAAAAGAATTTTGCTTCCTGAAAAAATAGTGGAAGCTCATGAAAAAGGTGTTTTACATTTCCATGATATGGATTATTTTGTTCAACCAATATTTAATTGTTGTTTGATAAATATTCAAGATATGTTAGATAATGGAACTGTTATGCATGGTAAAATGATTGAAACACCAAAATCATTTCAAGTAGCTTGTACAATCACAACGCAAATAATTGCAGCTGTTGCTAGTAGTCAATATGGCGGTCAATCTGTTGATATGAGTCACTTAGGGAAATATTTGCGTGTAAGTAAAAACAAATTTAAAAAACAACTTACTAATAAATATAAAGACAAATTAGATAAAGATATGATTGATAGTTTAGTTATGGATCGCTTGCAAAATGAACTAGCTAGTGGGGTTCAAACAATTCAATATCAAATAAATACTTTGATGACAACTAATGGTCAATCACCATTTGTAACTTTGTTTTTGCATTTAGATAAAGATGATCCATATATTGAAGAAAATGCGATGATTATTGAAGAGGTTTTAAAACAACGCTATGAAGGAATTAAAAATGAAAAAGGTGTTTATGTAACACCAGCTTTTCCTAAACTAATCTATGTTCTAGATGAACATAACGCTTTAAAAGGTGGGAAATATGATTATTTGACCAAATTAGCTGTTAAATGTTCAGCTAAGCGCTTATATCCTGACTATATAAGTGCTAAAAAGATGCGTGAGAATTATGAGGGCAATGTTTTTAGTCCAATGGGTTGTCGTAGCTTTTTATCACCATGGAAAGATAGCGAAGGAAATTATAAATTTGAAGGACGTTTTAATCAAGGAGTCGTTAGTATTAATCTTCCTCAAATCGGTATTATTGCTGATAAAGATGAAGAATTGTTCTGGAAATTATTTGATGAACGCTTAGAATTATGTAAAGAAGCCCTTTTATGTCGTCATCGTGCGCTACTCGGAACTGTAAGTGATGTTAGTCCAATTCATTGGCAATATGGTGCGATTGCGCGACTAGAAAAAGGTGAAAAAATAGATAAATTATTAAAAGGTGGTTATTCAACTGTTTCTTTAGGATATATTGGTTTATATGAATTAACTAAATTGATGAAAGATGTTAGTCATACAACTCCTTCAGGAAAAGAATTTGCTTTAAAAGTTATGAAGCATATGAATAAAAAATGTAAAGAGTGGAAAAAAGAAACAGGTTTAGGCTTTGCGCTATATGGTACTCCAGCTGAAAGTTTATGTTATCGTTTTGCGCGTATTGATCTAGAACAATATGGTAAAATCAAAGATGTTACAGACAAAGGTTTTTATACTAATTCTTATCATGTTGATGTTCGTGAACAAATAGATGCATTTAGTAAACTGGCTTTTGAAAGTGAATTTCAATCTATTTCTAGTGGTGGGGCAATTAGTTATGTTGAAGTACCTAATATGTCTAATAACTTAGAAGCAATGGAAGAATTAGTTAAATTTATCTACGATAATATCCAATATGCAGAGTTTAATACTAAAAGTGATTACTGCCATGTCTGTGGCTTTGATGGAGAAATCATTATTAATGATGATTTAGAATGGGAATGCCCTAATTGTCATAACAAAGATAAAAATAAGATGAATGTTACTCGTAGAACATGTGGCTATTTAGGTGAAAACTTCTGGAATGTAGGTAAAACAAAAGAAATAAAAGAAAGGGTTTTACACTTATAATATGTATTATGGTAAAATAAAAAAATATGATATTTCTAATGGTCCAGGAGTTAGAACAACACTTTATGTATCAGGTTGTCGTAATTGTTGTAAAGGTTGTTTTAATCCAGAAACTTGGAATTTTAAGTATGGAAAGGAATTTACAAGCGAGACTTTAAAAGAAATAATGGATGCTTGTAATCATGATTATATTGAGGGATTGACAATTGTTGGTGGTGAACCTTTTGAACCAGAAAACCAAAAAACAGTTTTAGAAGTTATTAAAACTTTTAAAGAAAAATATCCAACTAAAACAATCTGGGTATTTTCAGGATATACTTATGACGGACAATTGAAAAAATGGACGAAAGAACTACCATATACAAAGGAAATATTAATGAATCTTGATGTTTTGGTAGATGGTAAATTTGAAGAAGATTTAAAAGATCCAGAATTGGGTTTTAGAGGATCATCTAATCAAAGAATTATTGATATTCCCAAAACATTAAAAGAAAATAAAATAGTATTACATGAAAAACAATATAACAAGGAGACAAAAAAAGTATGGAAGTAAAAATAAAGAAATTAAAAGAGGAAGCTATTATTCCAACTCAAGGTAGTGAATATGCAGCTGGTTATGATTTATATGCCTGTGTAGATAATGAGGTAACTATTCTTCCTCATGAGACAAAAATAATACCAATTGGTCTAGCTATGGAAATTCCTGTTGGGTATGCTGGACTTATCTATGCTAGAAGTGGACTTGCAACTAAAAGAGGCTTAGCTCCTGCTAACAAAGTAGGTGTTATTGATAGTGATTATCGTGGTGAGGTTATGGTTGCTTTACATAATCACACTAATATAGAACAAAAAATCGATAGAGATGAACGCATTGCGCAAATCGTGATAACACCTTTTTTGAAAGTTGAATTTAAAGAAGCAAAATCTTTAGAAGATACCAAACGTGGTGTTGGAGGATTTGGATCAACTGGAACAAAATAGAGTGCTTTATGCATTCTCTTTTTTATGGTATAATTTAAATGGTGATAGTATGAAGGTGGCAGTTGTATTAAGTGGCGGAGGATCTAAGGGTTCATATCAAATTGGTGTATGGAAAGCACTACGTAAACTACATATTAAATATGATATTGTAACAGGTACTAGTATTGGCGCATTAAACGGAGCTTTGATGGTTCAAAAAGATTATGATGTTGCATATAGACTATGGACACATTTAAGTTATGATAAAGTTCTTGATGATAAAATTGTCGATGAAGAATCGAAAGTCGAAGTTTTAAAACAGTATACTAAAGGTGTTATTAATGGTGGTTTAAGTGTTAATGCACTAGAAAAAACAATTGCCGATAGATTAAATGTCAAAAAGTTTTTTAGATCTAAAATAGATTATGCCTTAATTACTGTTAAATTTCCTTCTTTAAAACCAATTATTAAATATAAACACGATTTAAAAGAAGAACCTGATAAATTAAAAGATTATCTTATGGCTTCAGCTTCTTGTTTCCCAGCTTTTAAACAAAAACAAATCGGTAGTGAAAATTATATAGATGGTGGATATTACGATAATTTACCAATCAATCAAGCAATTGATTTAGGTGCTGAAAAGATTATTGCTGTTGACTTAAATGAAGTTGGTATTGTCAAAAAGCCACGAAAGAAAGTAGATATCATATACATTAAACCACATAATTATTTTGGTTCTTTCTTATTGTTTGAAGCTACTTTAGCTAAACGTGGTATCCGCTTAGGATATAATGATGCGATGAAGACATTTAATAAATTAGATGGCACAAATTATACATTTAAAAAAAATCATCTTAAGAAAAACTATAGACGTTATGGTAAGAAATATTATCAATTATTAGATGATTTTGTTTTGGTTGATGATGTTAAAAATAAATTACATGCTAAATTATTTGAATTTATGTTAAATAAAAGACTGGCAAACAAGAATAAAGAATTAGCTTTTAATCGTATGCTTGAAAATATTGGTAATTATTTTAAAATTGATGATTCTTATATTTATAGTTACCGCAAATTTAATTATTTAATTATCAAAGAATTCAAAAAAATAGGACCTAATTCTTATAATCAAGTAGATGAACAAATAAAACTCAATAAATTAAAATTATTATTTAATAGTCCAGAAATGGTTTATTATTTATATCAAACATTTGATAACTTAGATAGAAAAAATATCTATCGTTTAGCGCTTTTATTTCCAAGGGAAACACTAGCAGCTATCTATTTAAAAACTATAATTAAATAGTTGACTAATATAGTTTTTAGACGTAAACTAAAAATAGGTGATAATATGAAAATATGTAATAGTTGTAAAACTAAAAATGATAATAAAAAGAAAAAATGTACTTATTGTGGAGCGAGTTTAAAAAATGTAAAAATAATTAATGATGATAAAATCTATAAGCCTATTTTTTTAAGCAATCATGATTTTATTGATGAACAAGATGATGTAAGAGAGCCTAAACCTCTGCGTGAACAATTTTCTCATTTGGTTATTGTTATGTTTGTTATTGGAACTATTTTACACTTGCCACCATATTTTTTTATAGATGATAAGTTTGTTAACTTTAATACAGTTTTTAATGGTACAATGTCAATTTTGTATTATGTTATCAAAATAAGTATTTTAAATTATTTAATTTTAGTATCGAGTATGCATATTGTTTTTCGTAAAAACACAGTTTATGAAGATGATGCACGTAAATTTATATTACTAACAGAAAACTATTTTATTATTTTTAGTGTCTACTTAGCAGTGACAAATTATCTTATTTATTTTGATCATCTTTTATTTTTATTGAACTTAGTTTTTAACTTGATTATTTTATTTGTATATATACCAATAATTAATAGGGATTTTATGAAAAAACTTTTATAGTTGATTTCTTTATGATATAATTAATAATAGGTGATAATATGAAGAATCGTGGTTTTACATTAGTTGAATTATTAGGTGTTCTTATGATCTTAGCTATTTTAGCTTTGTTAATCGTTCCTAATGTCTCACGTTATATTACGAGTTTTCGAACAGATAGTTATGAACATCAGATTGCTTCTATCGAGATGGCTGCTAAAAATTGGGTTGTTGATAATCCTGAAGAATTACCAATTAATGATGGCGATTTTATTACCATTACGATTGCTAGATTAAAAGAAGAAAACTATTTAGAAGAAGATTTAAAAAATCCTAAAACCGGTGAGGATTTTGCAGAAACTATGGAAATAAAAATTACTAAAAATGGCAAAAGTTATGATTGTGTAGTATTAGATTGAGGTGAGGTGAATTATGGATATTGTTGTTTTATTAATTTTAATTATTATTGTTTTAGTTGTTTTTAAAGATACAATTAGTATTATATACTTTTTAGGAATTGCGGATATATTTATGCGTTTAATTCACTTTATAAAAGAATTGGTAAGTGTTCCTGAATTTTCTGATTTAATAAATACTTATATACCAGGATCTGTAGTTAATATTATAGCAAATAATACAGATGGCATAATTACAACAATTATGAATTGGGTTTACGTTGTTATTATGGTTTTATTCTTATTTTATTTAGTTAAATATTTATTTAAAAGAAGATAAGTACATAAAATGTAACCTATAAAGTGGACTCTTAAAAAAAGAGAGACCTGCTTTATAGGTTTTTATTATGTCTTGTTGTATAATATAAGAAAGTTGGTGATAATAATGTCAAAAAAATTATTTACAAATACTCAAGTAAAAAAATTAAGTAAAAATAAATGGATTAAAAACATTACTAATAAGGGAATAACTTATACCGATGAATTCAAGTACAAGTTGGTAAAAGAATGTGAAAACTATAAAAAATTTCCTCAAGATGTTTTTAGAGAATGTGGTATAAATCCAGAAATTGTTGGAGAAAGAAGAATCTCAAATTCAGCTTATAGATGGAGAAAACAATTAAATTCTATCGGTGAAATAACAGATACTAGAAAAGAATCTTCTGGAAGACCATTAGAACGAGAATTATCAGATAAAGAAAAACTTAAACGAGCTGAAGCTAGAATAAAATTGCTTGAAGCAGAAAATGAGTTATTAAAAAAAAACGAATTGATAGAAATGGAAATTTTAACAGATATAAAATCAATATCAAATTTGAAACAATAAAATATATTATTGATAAATATGAATTAAAAGGAATGACTACATATTTATGTAAATGTATTGGTGTTTCTAAATCAGGATACTATAATTATTTAAAGAATGAAAATAAAAGAATTGAAAGAGATAATAAAGACCAAAAAGAATTTGATTTAATTTTAAAAGCATATAAATTCAAAAAACGTAAAAAAGGTGCTAGGCAAATAATGATGGTACTTGATAGCGAATTTAATGTTCATTTTAATCTGAAAAAGATAAGAAGATTGATGAAAAAATTTGGATTAAAATGTCCGATTAGACAAGCTAACCCTTATCGAAGAATGATGAAAGCCACACAAGAACATACTACTTGTGAAAATATTGTTAATCGTTTATTTAAAACTGGAATACCATATAATGTACTTTTAACCGATATAACATATTTATTTTATGGCAATAACAAAAAATGTTATTTATCCACTATAAAAGATGCTGAAACAAATGAAATTCTTGCTTATTATATAAGTGAAAACATGACATTAGATATTTCATTAGAAACAGTAAAAAAATTACATCGTAAAAGAAATGTAATTTTAAATGAAAATGTCATAATTCATTCTGATCAAGGTGTTCATTATACAAGTCCTAAATTCCATAATTTATTAAAAAAATATAATATTCAGCAATCCATGTCTAGAAGAGGTAATTGTTGGGATAATGCACCTCAGGAATCTTATTTTGGACATATGAAAGATGAACTAAATTTAGATACTTGTTTTACTTTTAGAGACGTATGCAACGAAATAAAAGATTATATCGAATATTACAATAATTATAGATATCAATGGAACCTAAAACAGATGACTCCGGTTCAATACCGAAACCATCTGTTTGAATCCGTTGCCTAAACTCTCTCTTTTTTATTTAGTCCTTGACATTGGGTACATTTTA
>CALVXF010000018.1 GCA_944368875.1 uncultured Bacilli bacterium | reverse complement strand
CTGGACCATCATAATCAATGTCTTCACCATAATATCTTTCTTTAGTGAATCCAAATGATACTGCTATTTGTCCTCCTAATGATGCAAAATCATAGTTATCGATATCTTGTCCTTCTAACCAAATATAGATTCTTACTTTTGTAATACTATTTGGTGCTAAAGTAAAGATTTCTGGACGTTCATTTCCTTCTAACATCTTTTCTGTATCTGTAAAATAATCAACTGCCATTAATTTATCATCAGCTGGAGTTGCATTAATTGTACCAGTATATCCATTTAAACCATCATATGTATCAACTGTATTAGTGCTATCAATAACACCACTTACGGCATAAGTAGTAACTGCTTGGTCTAAAGCAGGTGCTGTACAAGTAATATCTGTATATGTTCCGTCACCAAAAACATTATTAGCTCCTGTATTTCTATTTTTACAAGAACTTTCAAACCAATTAATAGCGTTTTGTACGTGGCTTGTGTCATTTGGTTCCCAAATTACAGCATTTCGACTACAAATTGGTGTAACTCCTTCTGCTGCTGCACAACTAATTGGTTGTACTCTATCAGATGCATCCGCATCTCCATCTGCTGTAACACGTCCGATTTGTGCAAATCCAACACGTACTGAGTTTTCTATTCCCGCTCTTACATCGCCTGATTCTCCTACTGTTACTTCTGATTGTGGAGTTAAGAATATTGCTTCTTCATTTTCTTCATCTAATTCTGCATAATATTCTTCGCCTGATAAGTTTTTAACAAATAAATCAAATGCTACATATCCTCTTGATTCACCATTATCAGCTACAGTATTTCTTGTACGACTTGCCATGATTCTGTATCCACCATCTGTATCTGTTATACTTCCTTTTTCATACAAAATCAATCTTGATGCATTTGTATCAATGACACCTACTGATGACATTGGTACTAAATCTGACCAGCTGTTTGTATTTGTTGCATATGTCCCATCTTGTTCTCCTGTTTTCCCTAGATTATAATTATCTTCATTTATTTCAACTGTTTCACTCCATGTTACTCCATCTAGTGATAATGATAATCCATCAATCGCTGCTATTTTGACATTGAATGCTTCTACATTTACTGTTTTCATACCTATAAACCATGCATAGGTTGACACTGTTAAGATTACTGCACATAATCCACATCCAACTATTAACTTCTTAACACGATTTTCATGTTTTCTGTTTCGTTTCTTCATTTTTTCTCTCCTTCTTTTTATTTCTCTACATATTCTGAATTAAACTCCATATGAACCTTAAATTCTCCTCCTAGTATATTGTCTGTACACTCTGGATCTGTTCCTTCTATCCACATCACTATCGTATACTTACTTACACTCCCAGGCTCGAATCCCTCAACATGCTCCCTTACTACCAACTCTTCACTACTAAACTTTGTTGTCCCTTCTTCTGCTTGCCCTGTTTCGCTCTCTTTGGCATAAGTTACATATTCTCCATCCCTATAGATTCTAATCCTTACTGCTTCATCAACGTCTTTTATTACATCGTCGATTACTACCTCACTCCAATAATCCGCTACTTCTTCCCCAATATTCTCAATATAAAAAGTATAGGCCAGATAATTCTCTCCATTATGCGTTCCACCTTCATGTTCGTCAATATCAGCTGGTAACCAATTATAATTTATATTGTCAAACGTCTCTGGTGTCTCCGCTAATAGTTCTGAGCGATAGACTTTGTATTCTTCTTCTTCATAGATGATTATCCCTTTATCATAATACAAGTTCCTATCTAGCGTTATACTGAAGTTCCCACTATTATAAACAATACCTATTACAAAATAAATTATGACTACTACCAATAGTATTACTAATAAGGCAATTTTTAAGTTCCGACTTGCTTTTTTCTCGCGTTTTATTTTATCTGTTCTTAAAACTACTTTATCTTTCATTGGCATACCCACCTTTTATCTTGTCGTATAGTTTCCCTACCACACTCCGATATCCTCTATAATATAATTCTATTATAACATACATCGGCCCTTTGTCAATAATTTTGTCGTTTTATGTCGATTATTTTTTTTAATGTAGATTTTTTTTGAAAGTGCACAATTAATGTGCAGTTAGTTTTAAAAATGTATATAATATCTTCTTAAGCAATTTGTTTGTCATTAAAAAAAGACTTGACATTGGTTAGCAAGTCTCCTTTCGGAAGTGTATTATATCACTTTCTTTAAACTGCTTTTTTTATTGATGTCTACTCTAAGGGGTGCAGTTCATATACGATGATTTTTTCTTTACTTATTCTTTTTCTTTATCCAATATTTTGCTTACTTGAACCATAAACCAAATCTTATCAATTGAAGTTTCACTATTTTCAATCATATTAATACGTAAAACTAATGATATTTTATTAAGCATACTTGATAAATTATCTTCACTTAAATCAGCTTCTACAACAGCTAAATTATTTAAGCGATATTTATTAGCAATAATGCGCGGAATATTTTCTTCTCCGAAGATAGGAATTCCAGCTACAATCATATTAAGAGGATTCATAGCAAATATATCAAATGCATCACTACGTTTAATGATTTCTTGATAATTTGTTAAATTGTAAACTCTTTGAATTGCTAACTTTTTAACATAATCAAAACTGTAATATAAGTTTAACAAATCAGCAATTGATAATGTTTTATCCAATTCTTTTAAAACTTTATCTTTAAAATATTCTTTATCATATTTTTTATACAACTGATATAATTCCTTAGCTTTATAAACAGATTCAGCTTTCAAACGTTTGATATTGTTTTCACTACGGAAATCTAAAAAACTAACTTTATGACCAAAAATCTTTTTATTTACTTTTTCTAAAGCATTTTCTTGAATTTTGATTTGATTTTCAATTTCTTTTAAACCCTTATATTCTTCATTTTGATTGTTATCGTTTACAACTTTTTCAAACTCATCTTTAAAATCTAAAAACAATGGTTTAAACTCAACATAGTTTTGATATTCAACAATATTGACTTTTAATTTTTCCAAAGCCTCACAGATTTTGTGCATTTGTTCTTTATCGTTTATATCAACACTTTCTGGTAGTAACGCACTATATGCTGCTTGTCGCACTTTATTGTTTGGCAATAAATGTTCGACATCAATTTTTTTAGCTTTAGCTAATAAAATTACATCTGTGATATTTTCTTTATTAGCAAGTGTAATTTCTTCATAAGCGTCTTTTAACTTATTTAAACCATCCATATAATTAATAACTGAATTATGAGTCATTACATCCTTTTGAAGTTTACTAATATAAGTTTCAAACTTTTTAGCATTGCTTCTTATCAATTTACGAAAATTAAGTTCTATATGAGCGATTAAATCAGGATTTACCCAATATATGCGTTCAAATATTTCAGAAACTTTATTATACTTATCTTCTTTTTTACTACGCGCTTCTAAATATGCTGTCATATATTCATTTACATAACAAGTATAATCAAAATCTTCAGAAGTTAAAAGTATTCCAGCTTGTTCAAATTTATCTAAAAAGCCATTGATTATTTCATTTAATGAATTAAAATTAAAAGTATCATAATTACTGATTTGATATACCAAATCATCAAAGCCCATCTTTTCTACATAAGTATTATGTGGATTTAACAAAAATCTTACGTGTTCTAGTTGTTCTATTTTTTCTTTTAATCTATCTACATTCGTCTTTACTTCATTGACTTCAAAAGAGCGTGCTTTAGCCAACAAATAATTTCTTGTACTAGCAAGATATTCTTCATATTTATCGTTAATTTTGTCAATTGTAGCATTGAATTTTTTCTTATTTGTTTTTGTTTTAGTCGGGGTATTAGCAATTAAAATTTTTTTAGCTTCAATATCTTTTCTTATAAAATCTAAAAAATTATTCATCTTCCTCTACCTTTTCTTCCATATCAATTCTTTTATCATTTAAATAAGCTAAAAACTCTGCTAATTCATTGTACAATTCAATTAACTCTTGCAAACTCAAAGTTGATAAATCAAAATCAACTTTATTAACCTCTTTTTTCATAATACCACCTTTTCATTCATTAGTTCTTTTTATTCAAATGATGTATATCCTTGAGTATCCTTTACAAATCCTATTGATATTGAAATAGACGTACCTGTTGAATCGGTTTCCAAACTATCAATATCTTGTCCTTCGACCCATAAATAAACTCTTGCTTTGGTAACACCATCTGGAATACTAAATAAAGGATCATCGAAATCATTTTCTGTTATTGTTTCTTGAAGCATGAAGTATTCATAATCCAAATTTGGCGATCCAGATATAGTATTATCAACATATATAGGACCACCCGCTTGACGAAAAGCATAAGTTGGAAAACTTTGCCCATCAATTAAAGTTACATTATATTTTGTTGCTCGTTCGATTGATAATGCTGTATGTGATGTACTATTAGGTTCGTAAATAATTGATTCACAATTATTATTGCATTGAATATTTTGAGCATCACGAGCTGGAGCATCTTTATCAACCGTACCTATTTTTACAATACCAACACGGAGAGAATTAAATAATCCCCGCATCTCTTCATCAGCATTTTCATCTAATGTTATTTCGGTTCCATAATCTAAATACAAATTATCACTAACAGGTGACCCTGTATCATTTTTAAAAAATATATCAAAAGCTATGTAAGGACTAAATATACGAGAATTCGTTTCTTCGATAAGAGTGGTAGTTACAAAACCTCTTGTCTTATCTCTCCTATTATAACTAACTCCCGTCCCCGCTGAGAACATATTAAACACTGGACTATTATGATTAGTTATCCCATTAGAAGAAACAGGAATTAATCCATTATTAGACCAATGATTAGTATGATTGGGATACAAAGCAGTTAGTCCTTCAATTAACGTTTCGCGTGAAATATCCACGTAGTAATCATAATTAACGGCGTCAAGGGATATTGATAAACCACTATTACGTTCAACTACCATATTAAAATTATTAATTTTAACATTTAATGTAGTTGAAAACCAAGCATATGAAGCAAAAATTAAAAATATACCTAAAGCGAAAATGCAGAAAAAAGAAATCTTGAATTTTGTTGTGTGAATAAAAGGTACAATTCCTTTTTTAGTATTCTTTTTTTTACTTGTTTTTATACTCTGTTTATTATTTCCTTTTTTAGTTTGCTTTTGAGCCAATATCTCACCACCTTTAATATAAATAAAGAGTAACTATGGACATTACTCTTTATCTATATTGTACTTAATCAGTTTTCACTTAAATTATGCACCAGCTGTTGGAGTAATATCTGTATCTGGGCCATCATATCCACCCATAGTATCTTCTGTATATCTTTCTTTAGTGAAACCAAAGTTAACACTTAT
>CALVXF010000017.1 GCA_944368875.1 uncultured Bacilli bacterium | reverse complement strand
TTATAGTTATACAGGATCTAAAAAAATGATCTTAAAATATGTAGACAATCGATTTGTTATTCAAGAAATAACAACTAATTTACTTAGTAGTTAAAAATAAAAGGCTTGAAAATATCTAAAAAATATAGTATTATTAAATAGTAAATTAGAAAGGTAGTTGATAAAAATGAGGATGAATATGAATAACAAAGTTAACTCTATGTCAACCACAGGGGGGGTTCTAAACCTCCTAAATTTTTCTAATTTTTTAAACTATAATATTAAAGTTAGACATATAAGAAACAGTAAATTATTTACGGATTTTTTATATGTCTTTTTAATGCAGAAAATAGTTAGAAAATTTATTATTAATTTATAATCTTATTAAAAAAGGAAAAGGAGTTTATATGAAAGAAAGAAAAGTTTTAATAATAGGAATAATTATGGCAGTTGTATTATTATTTAGTCTTGGAATAACTTATGCATTTTTTAATTATACGAGAACAGGAACTAATAATAGTCAATTAATTGTAGGAGATATTTACATGCATTATAATGAGACTAATGAGTTAACAATTACTAATGCTATGCCTTATAATGTTGATAGTTATAAGCATAATAGTAATATTACTGAAGAAGAAGTAAATCTTTGTGTAAATTATTTAACAAGTAATTGGGGTCCGGAAGAAGATTTTGCTTTGCCAGGAGAAACATATGAAAGTTTTTGTCAAGGAACGGGAACAAATTATGGAGATACTTTTCAAGAAGCGCTAGATGGTAATACGAATTGGTTTTTTGAAGAAGACTTAATATATTTTGAAGAAAACAATATAATTAAATCTCCGTTTGTAGATTTACCATATTTTGAATTTACGATAGATGGTAAAAATACTTATGAAAAAGAAGATATATGGTATGAAATAGTATTATCTCATGGTAATTCTCATGTAACAAGGACAGAGAGAATAAGAGATGATTTATTAGAATTTCGTTTAGTTGAAGTAGTAGATGGAGAAGAGGAAGAATTATTTACTAAGCGAAGTTATAATGATCTAACAAGTAAAAGAGTATGGGTAGATACAATACCAAGGAATACAAATACAGAAATAATTAAAACATATCGACTTTATATGTGGATTAGTGATAGTGTAAAAATAGGCAATACAAGTGAAGCTGACTATGATATGGAAACTTGGAATAATGAAGTTTATGCTAGTATAAAAGTCAATGTAACAGGAGATTTTAATGAAAAAGTAGTTGAGACAGAGCCTAGTTGTTTTACAACAGAAATTAATGATTATGGCGTAACAATAACTAGGTATGATAATTTTTGTGGTGTTGATGTTGTTATACCAAAAACTATAAGTAATTATAGTGTGACTTCAATAGGTTCTTCAGCGTTTTGGGCTACTCAATTAAATAGTGTTGTTATACCAAATGGTGTAACTTCAATAGGTAATAATGCTTTTTCACAAAATAATTTAACTAATGTAGTTATACCAAATACTGTAACTTCAATAGGTAATAATGCTTTCGCTGGCAATAATTTAGAAATAGTAGAATTAGGTACGAATGTACAAACTATTGGGCTTGGTGCATTTCATTTAGGAATTTATTATAGTGGTGCTAATTATATAACAAAAGTTATAAATAAATCAGGAAATTCTTTTAATTGGGATGATGTATTCAAAAAAAAATCTACTGATGGTAATTCAACTTTTGTAACAGGAACTTATAAATACTATTATAATGGAGATAAAGAAGTGATTATTACTGCTGAGTAATATTAAAATAATGTATGATTTTTAAACATTAAGGAGTGATAAAATTTCTTTCATAACACCATTATTATAAGGTTGTTCTAAAGTATTTTTGATATGTTCTTTGAGAGTGTAAAATAAAGTGTATAAGTTATAAATGATATGAACCCCGTTTCTTGGACATAAGAAACGAGGTTTTTATTATGAGTAAATTAAGTTATGAGGATAAAATAAATTTATATAATGAAAGAAAAAATGGTTGCTCTATGGGAACATTATCAAAAAAATATAATATTGCTGTGCATGGAGTTGAATATTTGTGTTGTTTAATAGATAAACATGGTTTTGATATATTAAGAACTACAAAAAATAGATATTATCCTGTTTATGTAAAACAAAATGCAATAGATAGAGTATTAATTAATAATGAATCTGTATGGTCTGTATCATTAGATATAGGCTTACATGGTGATGGTTTATTACATTCATGGATTTCAAAATATAAAGAAAATGGGTATAATGTAGTTGAACGAAAACTTGGAAGGAGTCCAACTATGTCTAAAAAAGATTTTAAACCTAAAACAAAAGAAACCATTGAAGAAGAAAACGAAAGATTAAGAAAAGAAAATTTGTATTTAAAAGCGGAGCTTGAATACTCAAAAAAATTGAGAGCCGTTGTTCAAGCAAGGAAGAATCAACAACAAAAGAAAAAGTAAATGTTGTAAGTGAACTTCGGCTAACATATCCGTTAATGATTCTTCTACAGGTATCAGGTTTGTCAAAATCTGTATATTATTATACTTTATCTAAAATAGATAAAGATGATAAAAATAAAGAAATAATAGATAATATAAAAGAAATATTTATAAATAATAAAGAAAGATATGGATATCGTAGAATTACATTGGAACTTAGAAATAAAGATTATAATGTTAATCATAAAAAAGTCTACAGAATAATGGTTAAATTGGGTTTAAAACCATTAAAAAGAAACAAAAGAAAATACTCATCATATAAAGGAACTGTTGGTAAAATTGCCGATAATTTAATTGAGCGAGACTTCAATGCAGATAAACCTAATAAAAAATGGTATACAGATGTTACAGAATTTAATCTTCGCGGAGAAAAATGTTATTTATCACCAATATTAGATGGATACAATGGTGAAGTAATATCTTATAATACTTCTAAATCACCTAATCTAGAACAAATAAACGATATGCTTAATAAAGCATTTGATAAGAATAATAATCTTGATGGATTAATATTTCATTCAGATCAAGGATGGCAATATCAACATCAATATTATCAACAAAGATTGAAAAATAATGGTATAAAGCAAAGTATGTCTAGAAAAGGAAATAGTATGGATAACGGAATGATGGAAAATTTCTTCGGTATACTTAAAACAGAAATGTTTTATGACCAAGAAGATAATTATAAAACATTAGATGATTTAATAAAAGCAATTGATGACTATATTTATTATTACAATTATGATAGAATTAAAGTAAAATTAAAAGGACTGTCACCCGTAAATTACAGGTTACAATCCTCTAATTAGAAACTATTTATAAACTGTCCAACTTTTGGGGTTCAGTTCATACTTAGTGTTTTTATTGTTCGTTAGCAACAATTGCTTGAACTGGACAATTTTCTAAAGCATCGATTGCCATATCTTTTACTTCTTCTTTTAAATTATTTAAATCTTTTGCTTCTTCTTTAACTTCTGCTAATCCTTGGTCGTTAATTTCAAAAACTTCTGGACAAATAGCTTGGCATGCACCGCAGCCAATGCAGACATCTTTTTTAACTTCGATTTGTTGCATATTTTTTTCCTCCTATATTTATTATAAGAAAAATAATTTAAAAAGGCAATAAATATGTTTTAGGTTTTTCTAAAGTGTGTTATAATTAGAATAGAGGTGGCGTAGTATGAATAGGAGAATGGAGCGACATTACGAGTTAGATAATTCTAGTAATAATAAAAGGGTATTACGTAATCAAGATTTGTATAAGACAATATATGAGGATATAGAATATACTAATGTTGAAGGGATTACATCCATCGGGAGAACTAAAGATATTAATATTTCCCAAATTCAAGATTTACTTAAAAGTCGCGAAGAATATAAGCGTGAAAGAGAAAGCGATATAAAAATTGATAGACATTTATTAGAAATTCCTGAAGAAGAAGAAAAAAATTATGATATCAAAGACATTATTTCACGTGCTAAAGATGAAAGAGTAGAAGTCGATAATAAGAAAAGAAGCTTAGAAAATGAAAAATATAATATTTTAAAAAAATTAGACGCCACGAAAAATAAAACTTATGAAAGTATCAAAGATATTGAGAAAGAAGAAAAAGAGTTAAAAGAATTATTACATACTTTAACAAGTACTGCTATGTTAAATAAAATGAGTGATAATGATATATCTGTTGATCTATTTGATGATTTGAAAGGAAAGACTAATACTGTTGCTACTAGTACAAGTATAAGATCAGTATTAAATAAAGCTAAAGATGAGTACAAACAAGAAGAAGATGATGATACGCAAACAATGGAAATAGATAATTCTTTCTATACTAATAGTAGTGGATTGAAAGCTAAAGACTTTGAAGATTTACAAGAAGTTAGTAAAGCTATGCGTAAGAACAACATTTTAATTGTTATTGTGCTAGTTGTTCTGTTTGTTATTTTGTTGTGTTTAGGTATTTACTTTGGAATGCAAGCATTTTAATACAGCCTTAAGGCTGTATTTTTTTATATCCTACAAAAATAGTTCCATCTTGATAAGTAATTAATGGTAAATATGTATTTTTATTTTCTTTTAACATTTTATAAGTTGTAGTTTTTATTTTTTTACTTTCAAGAGTGACATTTGGTGTTGTAAATGGTGCAAGCACGATATATTCTTCAATAATTTTTTTAATATTATTAGCTAGGATAATACTTGTATTATCTTGAATTGGTAGTTTTTTTAAAAAAGATATTAGTTTTTTATAACTGATATTATAATTAACAACAATAGTATTCATATGTTCTAAATATAATTTTTGAGTGGCTTTGTTTTTGATTGTTTCAAACATCTCATCATAATTAGTTCCAGTACTACTAATACTTTCTAAATAGGAATCTTTTTCATTGGGAATAATATATAATAAAGTTAAATCTTCATCTAAATACATACTAGTTACTATTATCTCTTCATTAATATCATTGGAACATCCCGTTATTAATATTAGAAAAATAATTATTAACAATATTTTTTTCATTTGATTCTCCTTAAAAAATTATGATTGAGACTTGATAGACTATATAAGTGAACAAATAAAATAATCGTAGCTATTAAAATACCAATAATACCAAAAATAGCAGATGCCAATATTAAAATATAGCGCCATGTTCTTAAACCATTGATGAAATCTATATCGGTGAATAAAAGACTTGTTATCGATGTAATCGCAACAATTATAACCGCAATCGATGAGACAATGCCAGCTGATACAGCAGCATCACCTAGTATTAAGCCTCCAACAATACTAATAGAACTTCCCATTTTTGATGGAACTCTAATATCACCTTCACGTAAAATTTCAAAGAGAGTAACAAGAATAATAACTTCAGAAACAATAGTAAAAGGTAACATTCGAACTTGACTTGATAGAGAAATTAATAACTGCAGTGGAATAATATTTTTATTATATGATGTTGCTGCAATATATAAAGTTGGCAAAAAAAGTGTAATAAGAAAAGCTAAAAAGCGAATAGTTTTAGTAAAAATTGAGTTAATTGTAAGTTCATATTTATCTTCAGGATTGTTTAGAAATTCAAAAAATGAGAAAGGCAAAATAAGAGCAAAAGGGGAGTTTTCCACAATAATAACAATTCTTCCTTTTAAGAGATTGATACATGTTAAATCTGGCCTTTCAGTAGAAAGAACTTTAGGAAAAGTAGAAAATTCTCGATTTAAGGCTTTGCGGAGATAACCACTATCAATTATGCTGTCAACATCGAGTTTTTTAATTTCTTGTTCAAGAGTTTTCAATTGTTTTTTATTTACTAAATTCTCCATGTATATAATTGATATATTGGTATTAGTAAGTTTACCGATAGTATAAGTATTGATAGTTAATTCTTCGTTTTTAATACGTTTACGAATCAAACCGATGTTGTTTAAATAGTTTTCGTTAAAACTATCTTTTGGTCCGCGAATAACTGGTTCACCACTTGATTCATTAATACTGCGGTCGAGATATAATCTTGTTTCGATTGCTAGTATTTGTTCTTTATATACAACTAGTGAAAAACCACAGGTTAAGTAATAGGGTGCTTGTTCTAGTTTTATTTCAATCGTATTAACATTAGGTATAAAATTCTTTAAATCTTTTTGATTATAGTTATTGATGATGTTTTTGATTAAAACATCACTTATTACTAGACTATTAGTTATACTCTCAAGATAGATAATGGTTATATCTTTTTTAAGTTTACGAATTTTTAGATCACTTGTGTTATGCATTAATATTCGAATCTTTTCAATCATGTTATCACCAGTATTATTATGAACGGGATTATGTTATAATATTTATGGTGAAGTTATGAAAAATGGTGATTTATTAACAGTTTCGATTGCGTCATTAGATCATTTTGGTCGTGGTATTGCTCACCATGATAATTTAATTATCTTTGTTGATAATGCTCTACCTAAAGAAGAGGTTTTAATTAAAATTACAAAAGTAAAAAAGAAAATGTTAGAAGCTAGAGTAGTTAAATATCTTAAAAAAAGTTCTAATCGAGTTGAACCAATATGTCCTTATTATTTAGAATGTGGTGGTTGTGATCTAATGCATTTAAATTATGAAGAACAGTTAAGATATAAAGAAAACAAAGTTAAAGAAATTATGTATAAGTTTGCTAGAATAAGTGATAAAGTAGGAAAAATTAAACATGCTTCAAATTACCATTATCGTAACAAAGTAGTTTTTAAAGTAAATAATAAGATTGGTTTTTATAAAAAAGGTAGTAATGATTTAGTTGCGATTGAAAACTGTTATATAAGTGATGAACGTATTAATAAAGTTATTTCTTTAATTAAAGATACACAAAAAATAAAAGAAATTATGATTAGGGCAAGTAAAAACACCAACGATGTAATGTTGGTAGTTGATGGAATTTTAAGTCAAGCCGATCTTGATCGTTTGAGAGGTTATGTTACAAGTATTTATATTAAAACTAATGGAAATTTAAAAAACATATTTGGTCATGATGCTTGTTATGAAGTTTTAGGTAATTATGTGTATAAGATATTACCTGATGCTTTTTTTCAAGTTAATACGGATTGTGCTTTGATGCTCTATAATCAAGTTTTAGAATATTTGGACTTACATCAAGATGATGTTGTTTTGGATTTATATTGTGGAGCAGGTAGTATCGGTATTTATATAAGTGATATACCTAAAAAGATTTTAGGGGTTGAAGTTAATGCTGATGCTTTTGAAAGTGCTATTGTGAATGCAAAGATAAATGATATCTCTAAAATTGATTTTATGTGTGCAAAAGTTGAAGATATTATTAATAGTATAGATTATTACCCTAATAAGATTATAGTAGATCCACCACGTAGTGGTCTTGATCAAAAGACAATTGAATATTTGAATCAAAGTAAAGCTGAAATTCTAGTTTATGTATCATGTGATCCAGTTACGCTAGCGCGAGATTTAAAACTGTTAAATAATTATGAAGTTTTAGAAATAACACCTTTTGATATGTTTAGTCAAACTTATCATGTTGAATGTGTTGTTAAATTGTGTCATAAGATAGATAAATAAAGTGATATTTTATATAATTGAAACATTTATTATTTTATGCTATGATTTAAGTAGTAAGGGGTTTATTGAGGAAGTGTTTTTATGTATGATATTTTAATTGTTGGTGGTGGTCCAGCTGGTCTATTTGCGGCATATGAGCTTATTACCAATAATAAAAATTTAAAAATCCTTATTTTAGATAAAGGTAAATTAGCCCGTAATAGGAAATGTCCTATGTCACTTAATAATACAAAGTGTTTAAATTGTAATCCTTGTGCGATTTTATCTGGCTATGGTGGGGCAGGAACTTTTTCTGATGGCAAACTAAATTTTATTCCTAAACTAGGTAAGACAGATTTGTCTAAATATATGAATGTCAACGATGCAAATAAATTAATTGATGATGTTGAAGTTATTTTTAATAAGTTTAATATGGATAGTGAAGTTTATCCAACGAATATGGAAGAAGCTCGTAATTTGCGTAAGAAAATAGTCAAAACTGGTGCTGATTTATTACTTATTAAACAAAAACATTTAGGTTCTGATAAATTACCTCTATATATCGAAGATTTTACTAATTTTTTAATAGAACACAATGTCGATGTAATCGAAGATGCTTTAGTGTTTGATATTAAAAGTCTTAAAAGCGATCTACACCATGTTTTTTATAAAAAAGGTAAAAAAGAAGTTAAGGTAGAGGCTAAAAATGTTATTATCGCACCTGGTCGAACTGGAGCTAAATGGATGCAAGAATTAGCTGATTGTTATAAGATACCATATATTTCTCAAAGTATTGAAATAGGTGTTAGAGTAGAAGTTAGAAAAGAATTATTAGATGAAATATGTTCTGTTATTTATGACCCTTCTATTTTTATTAAAACGCCTACTTATAATGATGAGATTAGAACTTTTTGTACTAATCCAGGCGGTTTTGTAGCTAAAGAAAACTACTATGGCTATGTTTGTGTTAATGGTCATGCTCTTAAAGATGTTAAATCTAATAATACTAATTTTGCTTTTATCTCAAAAGTTAATTTAACCGAACCAGCAACAAATACTAGACAATATGGAGAATCGATTGCTAGAATCGCCAATGTTTTAGGAGATGGCAAACCTATTATTCAAGCTTTACGTGATTTAAAACAAGGACGTAGATCAACTTTAGCTAGAATTAATAAAGGTTTTATTAGTCCAACTTTAAAAGATTGTGTTGCGGGGGATTTAGGGTTAGTTTTACCACATCGTATTGTTATTAATATATTAGAAGGCTTAGCTAAGTTAGATGAGATTATTCCAGGTGTTAATAATGATGAGACCTTGCTTTATGGACCAGAAATTAAGTTTTTCAGTAATGAAATCACTACTAATAACAAGATGAAATTAGATAAATATAATATTTATTTTATTGGTGATGGTGCTGGCAAATCAGGAAATATTGTAAGTGCAGCGGCTACTGGTTTAATTGCCGCACGTGATATTTTAAAAAGAAGGTAGATATTTAATGTTTAAAGTATTATTTTATAAACCAAAAGAGTTTAGGAAGGTATTATTACCAGAACGTGGTTTTGTCGCTTTTCCTAATGAAAAAGAGGCTATTATATTTAATGAAGAGTATCATTTAGAAAATATGCATACTATTTGTAATAATTTTGCTGAAAATTCCAATGATATGGTTAATTACTTTCATAATGATTATTATTATTACATTAAGAAGCTATTAGACAAAAATGCAGTTGTTTTTATTAATCGAACAATTATTCATTTTGGAGAATATGAACAAATGCCAGAATTGCTTTTTGCTTCTATTGGCGAGTTATATTTACCTAAGGTTATTTCTGAAAATCAAAAAGAATTGCTTTTTCACTATTTACAAGATTTTAAAGATATGCGTAGTTTAGACGTTTATATAAATTTAACTAATAACATCAGTTTAAACTATTTAGAAACATTGTTAAATGATGATAACGAAGTGAAAAAGTTGAAAAAATAATTATATAGCATATAGTATATTGGTGGTTATATGAATGAAGTAAATAATAAAGATAATATAAATAAACTTATTAGTAATTGTAATTTACTAATTACAGAACGTGAGGCTTTTATTTTAAATAAATATGGTATTAATTATAACAACTGTCCTAACATGAAAAGCTTACTATTTTTAATTGAAAGCTATTTAAATACTTATGAATTAAGTGATAAAGAATACGATGAAATCGATGTTGTAGCTAGAGACATTAGTGATCGTAATTATTATCAATTCACTAACAAATAAAGAAGAATTTTCTTCTTTTTTTAAATTTATAATAACAATAGAAAAATTTTAAATAAATATATAAAGCATAATATAAACAATTATATTTTTGGAAAAACTTATGAACAAAAAAAGAAGTACTATAGCTTCCGTGCAATTCGGAAGCTACAGTACTTCATCTGTTAATAAAATATCACAATCAACACAAAATGCCAATTCTATTACATCTCTAAATATTCTATGCAAAATCAAAAAATAATACACACGAACTAGATAATAGTTCTTTTTCTTTTGAAAATGTTTTAGACAATGATACAAAAGCAACAAATAAATTATATGCCAATGCCGAGATAGAACAGAAAGTAAAAGAAGTTGTTCTTTATTCTTATGCGGGAAAAATAGATGAATATATAGATGAACATTTTGAAAGTATAAATGAAGAAATTAATGATGAGAAAGCAAATTTTGATAGAATAGAATATATTACAACTGATTTAAAAAAACGGAGAAGTTGTAACAATAAGACTAAAGATCGATTTAAGATGCTGAAAGTGTGGCATTGAAATTGATAAATAACAGAAGAAAATTTCTTCTGTTTTTTGATTAAAACGACAAGTTTTGCTTCATGATAAACATAGAATATATATAGAAAGGAAGATTTTATGTTTGGTAATTTTGAAGAAGAAGCAAGACAAATATTAGTTGGAGCAAAAGAAGAGATGATTGAACTACATCATCCATATGTCAGTAGTGAACATCTTTTATTATCTATTTTAAAACAAAATAATGATATAAGTGGAAAGTTAAAAGACTATGATTTAACTTATGATAGATTTAGACAAGAAGTTATAGAGATAATTGGTATAGGTGAGAAAAAAAGCGATCTATTTTTATATACGCCTTTATTAAAGAGAATTTTAGAAGGGGCAATTATAGATAGTAAAGAAAATAATGGGGGAGTTGTGACAATTAATCATCTTTTTTCTAGTTTATTAGAGGAAGGTGAGGGAGTTGCAATTCGCATTATGCTTGGGATGGGTATTAATATTGATAAGTTGTATGATGAATTTTCATATAAGATTATTAATTGTACTAAAAAGAAAAAGAAATTATTATTAGATGAATTAGGTGTTGATTTAACAAAAAAAGCACGTAATAAAGAGTTAGATCCTGTTATAGGTAGAGATCAAGAGATAAAAAGAGTTTTGGAAATTCTATGTCGTAGAACTAAGAATAATCCTTTATTAATAGGTGAAGCAGGGGTTGGCAAAACAGCTATTATCGAAGGCTTGGCTAATTTAATTGTACGTGATAATGTACCAATTAGTATGCGTGGTAAACGAATTATTTCTTTAGATATGGCTACTATGGTAGCAGGCACAAAGTATCGTGGAGAGTTTGAAGAACGCATGCGTAAAGTTTTAAAAGAAATTGAAGAAAATAAAGATATTATTTTATTTGTTGATGAAGTTCATACTCTAGTTGGTGCAGGTGGTGCGGAAGGAGCAATTGATGCTTCTAATATTTTTAAACCAGCTTTGGCTAGAGGAAAATTGCGATTAATAGGTGCGACAACAATTGATGAGTATAAAAAGTTTGTTGAACCAGATGGAGCTTTAGAAAGACGTTTTCAAAAAGTGGTTATTGAAAAACCATCTAAAGAAGTAGTTCATGATATTTTAAGTAATTTAAAAGAAATTTACGAACAATATCATTCGGTAAAAGTAAGTGATGAAATTATTGATTTGATTATCGAATTAAGTAGTCGCTATATGTATGAGCGAAATGAACCTGATGCATCAATTGATCTTCTTGATGAAGTATGTTCTGCAGTTAGTTTAAAAGAGACTAAAGAGATGAAGGAATATCACCGCTTAACACAAGAGTTAAATAATTATGTCAATTTAAAAAACAAAGCAATTTTAGCTTTGGAGTTTGAGAATGCGGCTATTTTAAAAGAAAAAGAAAATGCTTTACAAAATACACTTAATAATTTGAGTTTGCAAATGGATAATATTGTTATTCCAAAAGTTACTAAAGAGGATTTGGCTAGAGTTGTCAATATCAAAACAGGGATTCCTGTTTATGAAATCATGAATATGGGTCTTGATCATATAAAACAAATGACACGACGTTTAAAAGAAAAAGTGATTGGGCAAGACAAAGTAATTGATAATTTGGTGGATTTAGCTAAAAGAATAAAATTAGGTTTTAATGATAGAGTTACATCTTTATTATTTGTTGGAGGAAGTGGGGTTGGCAAAACTTATTTAGCGCGTTTGTTTGCTGAAGAATTAGTAGGTAAAGATAATGTTATTAAATTAGATATGAGTGAATATAATGATGCTTCTTCTATAACTAAACTTATTGGTAGTAATCCTGGATATGTTGGTTATCAAGAGAAAAAACACATCTTTGATATAATTAGAACAAAGCCCTCTACTGTTTTAATATTAGATGAAATCGAAAAAGCTCATCCTTCAATTATTAGTCTTTTATTTCAAATTTTAGATGAGGGAAAGGTTAAAGATAGTAATAATCGTCTTATTAATTTTCAAAATGTCGTTATTATTATGACTTCGAATGTAGGTTTTTTAAATAATAATGTAGGTTTTACCAAAACTGAAAGCCAAATTAGTTATTTAAAAGAATTTTTTGGGATTCCATTTATTAATAGAATTGATAGTATTCATTATTTTGCGAATTTAGATGAAGATAAGATATGTTCCATTATTAATTTAAAAATTCAAGGTTTAAAAGAAAAGTACAAGACTAAAGGAATTAGTATTAAAGTCGGATATAATATTATTCAAGAGATATTAGAAGAATGTAAGTCTATTGATTTTGGGGCTCGTAGACTTGATAAGATTATGAGAGAAAAAATAGAAAAAAAGGTTATAGATGCTTTAATTGAATCTAAAAAACAAGTTTGTATTGGAATTAGAAAAAAGGTTAAAAAAGAAGTACTTTCTAGTTAATTTTATTATCTTTTTGAAAAATTAATTTGTAATTATGTTACTTTTTTGTTGCATCTTTACTAATTTGTGATATAATATTTAACAAGGTGATAAAAATGATAGATCAAATCAAATTAAGTCTAGATAGTAATCCTAATTTGACTGATGAGGTACGTGATATGCTCTATGGTTTAACTATCATTTTTAATAAACAATTCCCAGATATTCGTCTTAAGAATTTGTCTGAAAAGTTCAAGACTTTAAAAATCGAAAAAATTAGTCGTTTTGCTCAAAGACATGTTGTTTGTTATGTCCCAAGCACTAATACTATAACTTTTAATTTAACAGAGTTAGATAAAGAACATGATGTTAAACATCTAATGATGTTTGCTCTACTTCAAGTTATCACTTCAAACGGTGCGAATACAGGCTTTGATGTTGATCATAAGTTTGAGGCTTTAAATGCTGGTTATACAGAAATTCTTGCTTGTAATTTAGTAGGTAATGAAAGTGATTATACATATTATGGTGAACAAGCAGTTGGAGCTAATGTTATCGGTGTCATTGTTGGTAATGAAATTATGCACGATGCTTACTTTTACAATAAACCAAGTGTTTTATTGAATGCTTTAGAAGAAGCGGGGGTTGAGTTGTAGTGGCTGTAAAATTTAGTGAGTGGAATAATGAATTGAATTATAATTATAATTATCCAAGTGAAAAGGGTTTTAAAAAATCACTTAATGACATGATTGAAATGGCTCGTGAAGCTGAGATTACGCATCGTAGAGCTTTAATAATAGGTGATACAATACCATTAAATTTAAATTATGTTAGTGAAAATTATTCTAATTCTATTGATCGCGAAATAAACGAAAGAGTAAATACATTAATTAGCGAAAAAGAGTTAGAAAAAACTAATCGTATGGAACATACAAAATTAATGAATTAGAGACATAGTCTCTTTTTTTTATTTGATTTTATGATATAATTATTACTGGTGATGTTTATGGAAAAGAAAAGAACACGTTTTGCGCCTAGTCCAACGGGATATATGCATATTGGTAATTTACGAAGTGCGATTTTTGGTTATTTGATGGTCAAACATGATGGTGGAGATTTTTTATTACGAATAGAAGATACTGATCAAACTCGTAAAGTAGAAGGTGCGATTGAGTTTATTTATGATACTTGTCGTCTTTGTGGTTTAGAGTTTGATGAAGGGCCATTAAATGGTGGACCTTATGGGCCTTATACGCAAAGTGAACGATTAGATATATATAAGAAATATGCTCATGAATTAGTTGAAAAAGGAGAAGCATATTATTGCTTTTGTACAGAAGAACGCTTAGATAAACTACGTAAGATTGCAGAAGATAATCATATGGCTTTTATGTATGATGGGCATTGTAAAAATTTATCTCATGAAGAAATTGAAGAAAAGATTAAAGCTGGTGTTCCATACGTTATAAGACAAAAAATGACTAAAGAAGGTGTTAGTACTTATGAAGATGTGGTGTATGGAACGATAAGTGTGGAAAATCGTATTTTAGAAGATCAAGTTCTTTTAAAAAGTGATGGTTATCCAACTTATAATTTTGCTAATGTCATTGATGATCATTTGATGCATATTAATGTTGTAGCTCGTGGAAATGAATATGTCATGTCTACCCCAAAATATAATCTTTTATATGATGCTTTTGGATGGGAAAGACCAACTTATATTCATTTACCAATGGTTTTAGGAGAAGATGGTCAAAAATTATCTAAACGTAATGGTGATGCTTCTTTTATGGATTTATATCATGAAGGGTATTTACCAGAAGCAATTGTTAATTATTTAGCTCTTTTAGGATGGTCACCAGTAGATAATCAAGAAATTTTTACACTTGAAGAATTGGTTAAGGTATTTGATCCAAGTAGAATTAGTAAAAGTCCTTCAACTTATGATGTCAAGAAATTAAATTGGGTTAATGCTTACTATATTAAAAAATTAAGTTTAGAAGATTGTGTTAAGTTAGTAAAACCATTTTTAAGTGAAGCTTATGATTTAAGTGATAAAAGTGAAAAGTGGCTTAATGAATTAGTTCGTATTTATCAAAATCACATTAGTTATGGTAAAGAAATTGTTAAAGAAACAGAGATGTTTTTTAATAAAGATATTAATCCAGATTTTGAATGTATAGAATTTATGAAAGATGAATCAATTCCTAAGACAATTGAAGTTTTTAAAGAAGAAATAGAAAACATAAGTGAATGGAGTATTCCAAATATTAGTAACGCCATTAATAATACTAAGGAAAAGGCATCTGTAAAGGGTAAGATGTTATATATGCCTATTCGTATTAAAACAACAGGTGTTATGCATGGACCAGAATTACCAGATACAATTTATTTATTAGGAAAAGACATTATTTTAGAACGTCTAAGTAAGTAGTAATACTTACTTTTTTTTTATATAATAAAAATTATATTTTTTATGTTGCAGGAGGTGAATTATGAAAAATAAAGATTACAATTATTTATGGCTTACATTAATTGCCATTATTGTTATATTGCTGTTTATGGGAAGTAATATGTTTGGTTCTAAAACCGATTGGTTGTCTCAACACTCTGTTTTTCCTGAATATTTCCGTATGTTATTTTATGAAACAGGTAATTTATTTCCTAATCTAGCTCTTAATTTAGGAGCAGGTCAAAATATTTTTAATTTTTCTTATTATGGTCTATTTAATCCTCTTTATATGATTTCTTATTTTTTACCTTTTGTCGATATGGTTAATTATATTATGTTTATGAGTATGATTATTGTATTAATAGGGACTTTACTTATGTATTATTTTCTCAAAAGTAAATTTAATAATAAGATATCATTTATAGGTAGTCTTTTATATTTGTTTGCTTGTCCAATCATTTTTCATGCTCATCGTCATGTGATGTTTGTTAATTATATGCCTTTTTTAATTTTAGCTCTAATTGGGGTTGATAATTATTTCAAGAAAAATAAAAGTTTACTTTTAATTATAAGTATTTTTCTGATGTTTATGACAAGTTATTATTATAGTATTGGGGGATCTTTAACAATCGCTTTGTATGCTATATATGTTTATTTAGGTAGTGTTAAAAAATTTAAAATTAAAGATATAGTTATTAATGGTTTTAAATTTATGATGCCATGTCTGTTGGGTGTTTTACTTAGTAGTATGTTGCTTTTTCCTACTTTGTATGTTATTTTTACTAGTCGGACAGATTTTGGGGAAAGTCTTCATATTAGTGAATTAATCATGTCTACTATTAATATGGGTTTTTTACTTTATAGTAATTATGCGCTTGGTTTAACCGCAGTTAGTGTAATTGCTCTATTAGGTACTTTATTGTTTAAGAAAAAAGATATTCGCTTTTTGAGTATTAGTCTTTTAGTTATTTTATTAGTTCCACTATTTACTTATTTATTAAATGGGGGATTATATATTAGAGCTAAAGTTTTGATTCCACTTATCCCATTATTTATTTATATAATTACTTATTTTTTAAATTATATAAAAAAGATAGATGTTAAGAAATTATTAGTTTTACTTTTTATTTGTAATTTCATAATATGGCTAAGTGGTTACCGAGAACTATATTATTATGGTGATATTTTAGTTAGTCTTATTTTCTTGTTAATCTTTATTTATTTTAAGAAAAGTTTTGTTTTGTTTGGAATCGTTATTTTGGCTTTTATTAATTGCTTTATTTATAACAAAACGGAAAACTATGTCAGTCATGATTATTATGATGATGTTTTTGATGATACAAAAATAATTAAAGAAGTGCTTCTTGCAGATGATGGTTTTTATCGTTTTAATAATGTTGATGATGTGTCTTCAACAATGAATAAAATATATGATATCAATTATTTCCAAACCTCTTTATATTCATCTACTTATAATTCTTATTATAAAGACTTTTTAGAACAAGATATGCGTGTTGCTTTACCACTTCGTAATATTTTAGATCAAGTTCAAGTAGATAATGTCTTACTACAGACATTGATGGGGGTTAAGTATATTAAGACTAATTATCCATCAAAAGATTTTGTGAAAGTGTTAGATGATATTTATTTAAATCCTCATGCATATCCCCTTGGGTTTGCTAGCAGTCAAGTTAGTAGTGTAGATACTTATAATACTTTGAGTTTTCCATATAATTTAGAGTATTTAATGAATAGTATTATCGCATCTGGGGATTATAAAGTTGATACCCAAATTAAGGATTATGATTTTAATTGGGATATGACAAATATTGATTATGAGGTAATAGAAGATGGTTATTTGGTTAAAGGAGAACAAGAAGTGCGTATTCCTTTAACTGAAAAGATTACTGATATTTTGATTATCAAGTTTGATTTGCTTGAAGCTAGTAAGTGTAGTGTGGGAGACCTTAGTATTACGATTAATAGTGTTACTAATAAACTTACTTGTTCTAGTTGGATGTATTATAATAAC
Organism: uncultured Bacilli bacterium; assembly: GCA_944368875.1. Taxonomy (GTDB): domain Bacteria; phylum Bacillota_I; class Bacilli_A; order RF39; family UBA660; genus CALVXF01. Next base: position 9,124 of record CALVXF010000017.1, on the reverse strand, counting down.
AATGAATCTTTTGAATATGTTATTAGTAGTATGGATGGTATTGATAGTTTGGATATAAGTTTTTCTAAAGGAGATTTTAAATTAAGTGATATGGAAGTTTATACTATGTCTAGTATCAGCAATTTTAATTATGATAGTTTTATAATTGATGATTATAGTGGGGATAGTTTTAAAGGACATATCGATGTTCAAAAACAAGGTTACTTTATGTTCACTTTACCATATGATAAGGGATATACTATTTATGTAGATGGTAAGGAAGTAAATTATGAATTAGTGTCTCAGGCTTTTATTGGTTTTCCTATTGAAGCAGGTAGTCATGAAATTAATGTTAAATATGAAGCGCCATTTTTTGATGCTGGTAAATTAATGAGTTTAGCCTCTTTAGGTTGTACCATAGTTTATCTTAATTTTAATAAAAAGAGAAATAATGTATAATGATTTGGGTGATATGATGTTACAAGTTGATTCAAGAAAAGTAAAAAAAGGTGATACTTTTATTGCTTTACGAGGTGTTGATACTGATGGTCATGATTATATTTTAAAGGCCATTAGTAATGGCGCTAGTAAAGTTATTTGTGAAGAAGGAAGTTATGATGTTGAAACAATAGTTGTTTCTGATACAAGAAAATATTTAGCTAATTATTTGAAAGATGAGTTTGCAAATCTAAGAGATAAAGTTAAAATTATTGGTATTACCGGAACTAATGGTAAAACAACAACAGCTTTTCTTCTTCATGAAGCTTTCTATTTATTAGGAGTAAAAGCTGCCTATATTGGAACGATTGGTTTTTATATGCACGATAAAATTCGTTCTTTAAATAATACGACTCCTGATTTATTTGATTTATATAATTTATTTAAAGAAGCTATTAGTAATGGTGCCAAAGCAATTGTTTTAGAGGTTAGTAGTCAAGGCATTAGTTATGGAAGAGTTCTAGGTATTGATTTTGATATGGCTATTTTTACAAATCTAACGCCTGATCACTTGGATTACCACAAGACAATGGAAAATTATGCTCTAGCTAAACAAGAGTTATTTAGGCACGTTAAAAATTGCGCGATTATCAATATCGATGATAGTTATAAAGATTATTATTTACTAGATAATAATAAGAATATTACTTATGGTTTTAGTAATAGTGATTATCAAATTAAAAATTATAAGATGAATCATCAAGGTTCAATATTTACATATTCTAATCCATTAAAACAAGAGTATGTTATTAAAACACCACTAATTGGCAAATACAATTTATATAATTTGATGGGTGTTGTTATATCTTTAAAAGAATATGGTTTTAAGGAAGAACAAATTATTAAAGTTTTAGAAACTTTAAAAGCACCTAGTGGACGTATGGACATTATTCCTTATCATGACAATAGTATTATCATTGATTATGCCCATACACCTGATGCATTAGAGAAAATTTTAAAAACGGTGAAAGAAGTTACAAAAGGCAATATAATAACTGTTTTTGGGTGTACAGGAAGTCGTGATAGAGGAAAAAGACCTATTATGATGCGCTTAGCTACAGAATTATCGGACTATGTAATAGTAACTAGTGATGATTTACACAATGAAGCATTTGAAGATATAGTTGATGATATGTTAAAAGATAATAAGCAAGTAAACTATGAAGTTATCCAAGATCGTTTTAAAGCTATTGAAAAGGGGATTAGTTATCTTAAAGATAATGATGTGTTATTAATTTTAGGAAAAGGTCATGAAGAATTTATAATTGTTAAAGATCAAAAAATACCTTTTAATGATCGTGAAGTAGTACTAGATATTATTAAAGTTCATGTTAATTAAAAAACACTTTTTATAATAATTCATAAATTATTATAAGAGGTGTTTTTTTGAAAATTAAATTTAATTCGAAATAAGTAATCAAAGGCGATACTTTTATCGCTATTGGAAAAGGTCATAATTATATTGATGAAGCAATTAAAAATGGTGCATCTAAAATTATTTGTGAGTATGGTAGTTATGATGTTGATACCCTAGTTGTCAGTGATACTCATGCGTATTTATGTGATTATTTAAAAGAAAACTATTATGCTAAAATTAAAGATTTGAAGTTAATAGGAATAACTGGTACTAATGGTAAGACAACTACGGCTTATCTTTTATATCAGGCCCTAAATAATAGTAATATAAAATGTGCATATATAGGAACAATTGGTTTTTATCTAAATGATAAAATTAGAGTTTTACAAAATACAACACCAGATATATATGAACTATATGAAATGTTATTAGAAAGTGTAGATGAAAACTGCGAATATGTTGTTATGGAAGTAAGCAGTATTGCTCTTAGCTTAAATAGAGTTCAGGGTTTATTATTTGATATAGCAGTATTTACTAATTTGACAGTAGATCACTTGGATTTTCATAAAACGATGGAAGAGTATATGCATGAAAAAATGAAATTATTTAATATGTTAAAAGATGATGGTGTATGTTTTGTTAATAATGATAGTGATTACAGCACTTATTTTAAAATTAATAAATATTTTACATATGGATTTAATAAAAGTGACTATACTATAAATAGTTATAATTTAAGCATTAAGGGAACAAAATTTAAGTTGAATAATTTAGATTATTCTATGTCTTTAATTGGAAAACATAATATCTACAATATGACTGTTGTTTTAGCTATTATGGATTATTTAAAATGTGATTGTGATATAAGTTATTTAAAACATCCTAAAGGACGTATGGATCTTATAAATTATCATGATAATCTAATAGTTATTGATTATGCTCATACACCTGATGCGGTTTTAAATGTTATTAAAACGGTAAGGGAAATCAATCCTAATCACATATATACAATTATTGGTTGTGGCGGTAATAGAGATAAAAGTAAGCGACCTGTTATGGCTTTTATCGCAACAAAATATAGTGATAAAGCTATTTTTACTAGTGATAATCCTAGATATGAAAAAGCAAGTGATATTATTGAAGATATGACTCGTGGATTGCAAAATAAAAATTATGAAATTGACCAAAATCGTAAAGAAGCGATTAGAAAAGGTATACAAATGTTAGAAAATAATGATATACTATTAGTACTTGGAAAAGGCCATGAAGATTATCAAATTATTGGAGATGTTAAATATCCTTTTGATGATAAAGAGGTAGTATTAAATATAATTAGGAGTTGATTTTGTGTTAATTTTAGCCAAAGCCGTTTTAGCGCTTATGATAGGTTTTATTTCATCTATTGTATTTGGTTTTATTTTAATTCCTTTTTTACAAAGAATGAAAATAGGTCAAACAGTTAGTGTTTTTTTAAAGGATAGTCATTTACGAAAAAACGGAACCCCAACGATGGGTGGATTAATTTTTATCGTACCTACTATTTTTACAATTATTGTATTACTATTAATGGATAAAATAGAGTTTTCTGAAAACTTATTTATTGTGGTATTTGTTTTTTTGGCTCATGCTGTATTAGGTTTTATAGATGATTATCTAAGTATAAAAAGACATAATAATGAAGGTTTAACGGAAATTCAAAAATTAGCTGGGCAACTTTTTATTTCTCTAATTTTCTTTTATATATTTATGGCTTCTGGTGGTGAACCAGTTTTAGATATTCACACCTTAAATATCGAAATTGATATGGGTTGGCTATATGGTTTATTCTTGTTATTTATTTTAGTAGCAAGTAGTAATGCTGTAAATCTTACTGATGGATTAGATGGTTTAGCAGGTGGTCTATCTTTAATTTCCTTTTTAGCTATGGGAATTATTGCTTGGGGATCAGATTGGGTTACTGGTAATGAAGATATGGCTATTTTCTGTTTTATTTTAGTTGGATCACTTTTAGGATTTTTATTTTATAATACTTATCCTGCTAAAGTATTTATGGGGGATACTGGTTCCTTAGCGTTAGGAAGTGCTTTGGCAACAATCGCAATTTTAACAAGTCATGAAATTACTTTAATTATTATTGCAGGTGTCTTTGTTGTTGAAACTTTATCTTCAATTATTCAAATTTTATCAATAAAATATCGCCATAAAAAAGTTTTTTTAATGACGCCTCTGCACCATCATTTTGAAAAATTGGGATGGGCAGAACAGGATATTGTTAAAATGTTTTATTTCTTTGGTTTAGTATTATGTATGGCTGCAATTGCCTTTGGAGTATGGTTTTAAATCATACTTTTTTTTACAAAACTTGCATTTTCTTCTTTTTTTGATATAATTATTTATATAATAGAAAAGAGGGATAGTATGGCAGATAAGGATTTTATTATAGAAGAGCCAGAAACACTTGAATTAGAACCAAAAGAAGAAATTCTTACTTTTGATGTGCCTACTAAAGCTGTTGAACCAAAAGAAACTTTAGAACAACCTGTAGTTTCACCAAGCGCACCTGTAAATGAACCAGTTGTTCAACCAAATCCAGAACCACCCGTTCAACAAGCACAACCAGTTTATAATATTGTTCCACCTTCAGTTGCGGATGCACGTGTTAATAAACAGGCACAATCACAAGTATCACAAATAAATACACAACCACAATCAGTGGAAGTACCAAAGGTAGAACCACAAGTAACAGAAACATTAGATGTTACTAGTGCACAACCGGAGACTCAACCAAAACCAATTAATGAAGAAACTGTAATTAAAGAAGTTACAACTGCTGCTCCTAATAAAATTAATGACGATATTTTAAAAGTTGAAGATACATTGCTTACAAATAATTTAAAAGAAGATATAAATAAAGTAGTGGAAACTAAAGATGAAGAAACACAAAATAAAAAAGCCCTATCATTTATTATTGTTCTATTTGTATTATTGGGTTTAACAATTCTATTATTACCTTTTCTTTCAAATATATTTTTAACATAGAACACCATTTGGTGTTTTATTGTGAAAAAGTGTGACAAATTGTTATATATTTGATAAAATAGAAATATATAGAATAAGAGGGATTTTATGGAAAGAATGGTTAAAGTTAATTATCAAGATTTAGAAACAAAAGAATTTCTTAGTGGAACAACACTATATGAAATAAGTAAAAGTTTTCAAAGAAATTTTAATTTTCCAATATTAATAGCTAAAGTTGATAATGAATTAATGGAATTATCAGAAGTGATTAATAAAAAATGTGATGTTAGTTTCTATGATCGAAGCAGTTCAATTGGTAATAGTATTTATGGTCGTAGTCTACAATTTTTAGTTGTTGTAGCTGCAAAACGTCTTCTTGGTAATGATGCAGAAGTTGTCATAGAACACTCAATTGATAAAGGATTTTATTGTGAAATTCATGGTGTTTCTATTGATAAACCAACAATTAAATCTTTAGAAAAAGAAATGAAACAACTGGTTAAAGAAGATTTGCACTTTACTAAGATAAGTGTGTCTAGAATAGAAGCTATTAATTTCTTTAAAAAGAAAAAACAAATTGATAAAGCCAAAGTATTAAAATACATTAGTAATACATATATAAATCTATATCGTCTAGATGAATACTATGACTATTATTATGGTGATTTAGCTTATAGTACTTCACAAATTGATGAGTTCAAATTAACTTATATTAAAGGAAATGGCTTTGTTGTAAGTTATCCAGATATATATACACCATTTGCGACTATCGATTATGTTCATCATCACATGCTTTTTGATAGTTATTTAGATTATACAAAGTGGGGACGTAATCTAGGTATTAATAATGCAGCTGATTTAAATGAGAAAATATCAACTGGGGACTATGATAAACTAATTCATATTGCTGAAGCACACTATAATAGTCAAATCGCTGATTTAGCAGATACAATATATGAAAAAAGAAAACAACTTAAAGTTATTTTAATCGCAGGACCTACAAGTAGTGGTAAAACAACAACAAGTAAAAAACTAGAAACATATTTAGCTAGTAGAGGATTGAGAACATATCCAATATCAACTGATGATTACTTTGTTAATCGTAAATACACACCACGTGATAAAGATGGCAATTATGATTTTGAAACAATTAAAGCAGTTGATGTTGAACTATTTAATCAACATTTACTTAAATTAATAGATGGTGAAAAAGTATTAATACCAGAATATAATTTTATGACTGGTGAACGAGAATACAAGAAAAAATATATTCAACTTAAAGAAAACGATATAATTATAATTGAAGGTATTCATGCATTAAATGAAGATTTAACGCAAGCAATTGATCGTCGAAATAAATTTAAAGTATATATTTCTCCATTAACTCAATTAAATATCGATAATCATAATCGTATTCATACAAGTGATACAAGAAAGATAAGAAGAATTGTTCGCGACAATAAATATCGTGGTTATAGTGCCGCAGATACACTAAATACATGGAAGAAGATTAGAGAAGGAGAAGAAAAATGGGTTTTCCCTTTCCAAGATGAAGCAGATTATATTATAAATTCCGCTCTTATATATGAATTAGGAGTCTTAAAAACTTATGTTGAACCACTTCTATTCTCAGTTAAGGAAGACGATCCTATGTATAGTGAAGCTATAAGACTAATTAATTTTTTAAGAAACTTCTTACCTATTCCTAGTGATGAAGTTCCTAAAGATTCAATTTTAAGAGAATTCATAGGTGGCAGTTGTTATCATGAATAAAGTTTAAGATTTACTCTTAAACTTTTTTTAGAAAAAATTATATATTTAAGATTCATAATCATTTGTCAATATTTGTCAAAAACTTAATAAATTATTGAAAAAATAGAAAAAAGAAATTATAATGAAAATAAGGAGGAATATATAATATGACAAAAGTCGCAATTAATGGTTTTGGTAGAATTGGTAGATTGGTTTTCAGAATAATGGAAGAAGATCCTGAATTGGAAGTTGTTGCTATTAACGACTTAACTGATGCTGAACAATTAGCATATCTTCTAAAGTATGATACTTCACATCGTGTTTATCGCACAGATGAAATATCACATACTGAAGATTGCATTAAAGTTGGAAATCGTTTAGTTAAGATATATAGCGAAACAGATCCTAATAATTTACCATGGGCTGAATTAGGGGTTGATGTAGTATTTGAATGTACTGGTAAATTCACTGACAAAGAAAAAGCAATGGCACATATTAATGCCGGAGCAAAAAAAGTAATTATTAGTGCACCAGCAAAAGGAGATTTAAAAACAGTTGTTTACAATGTCAATGAAAAAACACTTGATGGTAGTGAACAAATTATTAGTGCAGCTAGTTGTACTACTAACTGTCTAGCTCCTGTTTTAGATGTCATAGATCGTGAATTTGGTATTACTAAAGGATATATGACAACTGTACATGCTTATACTAACGATCAATCAGTTTTAGATGTAGCTCATAAAAAAGGTATTAAAGCTCGTCGTGGTCGTGCAGCAGCAGCTAATATAGTTCCAACTAGTACAGGAGCTGCTAGCGCAATAGGAAGTGTTTTACCTAATTTAAAAGGTAAATTAGATGGTGGAGCACTAAGAGTTCCTACGACAACTGGTTCAGTAGTTGATTTAACTTTAGAATTAAAACAAAATGTTACGATTGATGACATCAATAAAGCATTTAAAAATAATGAAAACGAAACAATTAAATTAACTATGGACCCAATTGTATCAAGTGATATTATTGGTTCAAATACAGGGGCTTTAGTTGATGGACTTCTTACTAATGTCTTAGAAGTAGATGGAAAACAATTAGTAAAAGTTGTCGCTTGGTATGATAATGAAATGGGATATTCATATCAAATGGTAAGAACTGCTAAATATTTAATGAAAAAATAAAATAGTAGTTGTCAAAATCAAAAAAGTATGATACAATTAATGTGTGTTGCTTAACCAGGCAATGCACAAATCGAGGGTTTTTACCCTCATATATCTTCAAGCCGCCTATAAGGTGGCTTTTTTGTTGCATTTTATATTTTTTTATTATAAAATTAAATTATAGAAAATAGGTGTTAAAATGAAAAGAAAAGGTTTCACATTAGTAGAATTATTAGGTATATTAGCAGTAATATCAATTATGTTATTAATAATTGTACCTGCCGTTATGAGAACTATGAAAAATGCTGATAATCAAAAATATATAACATTTCAAAACGTCGTAACACAAGCAGCAGAAGCATATTATGAAACAAATACCTCATTATATCCAATGAGTGATAATAAAGCTTATATTCTTGTACAAGATATTATTAATGCTGGTTATTTAAAAAGCACCATAACTGATCCAGAAACAGGTAATACAATAGATCTATCAACATTTGTTGAAGTTTCTCTAAATGATGATGGAACTAAAAACTATGTATATCCTGCTGATATTAAAACACTTGCTGGTTTAGTAGAAGAAAACTTATGTACAACAGATAAAACAACAGAATGTTATAAAGAAGAAGGTAATGAATATATCTACACAGGAGCAAGTGGTACAGGAGGAATAAACTGGTTATGGTACGGAGGACACATGTGGCGAATTATGAAAGCGGATAAAACAACAGGAAGGTATACTCTTATCACATCATATCCTGCAACAGCAATATTCTGGGGAAGTGATGATTGTATAACAAATCTAGAATGTAACACCTTAGAAAAATCATATGTCGGAGATTGGTTAAATAATGTGTTTGTTGCATCACTACCAAGTAGTGTTCAATCAAAATTGGAAAATATGACCTATACAAGAAAAGTATATGATGGAAGTAGTGTTATAGAAGAAGAGATAAGTAATGTAAAGGTACGATTACTTACTGAAAGTGAATATACAACATATGGTGGAAGAGATAGTTATTTGGATATAAAAAATGACTATTGGTTAGCCGACATTTATGATTCGTCTAGCGTCCGTCACGTGAGCAGCTTCGGCCGGCTGACCAACGTTATTCCGTCGTATGCGCAAGGGGTGCGTGCCATCGTGGAAATCTCTAATATCATCATCACTGAAGGTGATGGTAGTCTAAGCGTGCCATATATAGGAGATACAAGTAATGCAATAAGTGTTGCAGATGCTTCAGTAGGAGAATATATAAGTATCCCAAAAAGTGATGGAAGTACATATCTAGCTCGAATTGTCAAACATGATCAAAATGGAACAAAGGTAATCTTAAATGGATTATATACAACAAGTGCTTTTGGA
>CALVXF010000016.1 GCA_944368875.1 uncultured Bacilli bacterium | reverse complement strand
ATAAAATGGCTAAAAAATATAGTAAAAAGCAAACAAAAAAAATAAGAAATCTAGTAGCTATATGTTCATTGTGTGCAATAATGTTAGCAGTCTCAACTTATGCATGGTTTATTGGTATGCAAACAGTTGATGTAGCTAAATTTGAAATAAATATAGCTACAACAGAAGGTTTATTCTTATCATTAGATGGAAAAACATGGACATATAATTTGGATATCAACGATGATGTAGCTAATCCACAATATGCAGGAAATACAAACCAAGGAATTAAAGGCGATGATGATTTTGAAGGTTTAATACCAAGATCAACAGTTGGTGCAATGGATGACACATCTTCAAGAATGATTTTATATGAAAAATCAAGTTTAACAAATGTTCCAGGTGGATATCGTTTATTATCAGCTCGTGTTGATAATACTGGAGCTACAGAAGCAGAAGGATATGTAGCATTTGACTTATTTATTAAAAACTTATCTGGTGAAGAATATTATGTAAAAAATGATCAAGATAATGAAGAAGCAATATTCTTAACTACAAATTCATCAGTAACAGTAGATGCTTCAGGAACAGCAGGTACAGGAATAGAAAACTCAGTGCGTGTTGGATTTGCTCAAATCGGACGTGTTAGTGCAGAATTAGATACAGAAACACAATCAAATGTTGTTACAGGAATAACATGTGATAATACATGGGATGCAGAAACAACTGCAGAATTGGTAGATGTAACTGGAATATGTCGTACAGCGCAAATATGGGAACCAAATCACGATAGCCACACTCAAAACGCTATTAATTACTATAACGAATCATGTCGCCCAAGAAATGTTGATGGTGATGTATATAGTGATACTTCTTATGATCTTGAAGGAACATGCGCAGAAATTACGACAACACAATTTGTTCCAACTTATGCAATAAGTGGTGAAATTACTACAGATAATGCAGTTAATATCTATGATGGAACACAATTAAATACATATACTGCAAATGAAGGATTATTACAACCAGTTGAAACATTCACAGATGAAGATAGAGATATGGAAGGGAATGCTCGTCCACAATTTATGACACTTGCACCAAATAGTATTACAAAAGTAAGAGTTTATATTTGGATTGAAGGACAAGATATCGATAACTATAATTTTGCTCAACTTGGAAGTGTTATAAGTGTTAACTTTGGTTTCACTAAAGAAAGATATACAGAAGATACTATGGGTGGATATGATGGCCCAGATACAGATATTACTCCAACAGCTGGTGCATAATTTGATTTTAAAGAGCAATTCACAATTGCTCTTTTTTATTACTTACTAAAATATAGTGCAAAATATGTCGAATTATGTTATAATGTATATAGTATGATATAAATATGAAAAGTAGGGAGGGAATTATGCAAGTATATAAGACTATTACTAAGGAAACAAAATTAAAAGTTTTATTTGGTATTTTAATCTTGTCAGCATTCCTATTAATAGTGCTGCCTTCATTAGCTAGATATCGTAATCGTTCTACAACTTATGAAGTAGTTGCTTGGGATGGTAGTGTAGCTAATAGTTATCGTTCGGGGACAGGTACTGCTAATGATCCTTATGTTATTTCTAATGGTGCAGAGTTAGCTTATTTTGCTGAGATGTTAAATAGTACTAATTATGCTGGAACATATTTTGTTTTGGGACATGATATTGTTTTAAATAATGGGATTTTTTCTTATGATGATACATCAGGTGGTCAATATAAATTAAACAATAGTCAGTTTTATATAAAAGAAAACACAACTGAATTTTATGATAATGTTGAACATACAGGGGTTAAAATTGGAGATATTCAAGAATTCTATAGTTTAGATGGTTTCAGTGGATACTTTGATGGTGATTCACATACTATTTATGGTTTATATTTAGCTGATACTAGTGCTTCTAATCTTGGTTTATTTACTAATTTACAAGGAACTATAAGCAATTTATATGTAGAAAATGCTTTTGTTTATGGTGGTATTAAAACTGGTGGAATTGTTTCTGATGCAACAGGAGCACATTTAGAAAACGTTCTATTTAATGGTTATGTTGTAGGTAATAAAGAAGTTGTCACTAATAGTCTGGTTCATGAATTAGTTATTGATGATGTTACTTTATCAGCAACAACAACTACTTTGAATGTCGATCTTAATATACCAACTATTGAAGGTAAAATTAATAGCATCACTTTAAATGGTAATTTAGAAATGACTGGTGATGCTGGAACAGTCAAAATAAATGGAAATACTTTATCAACTGGTTCTATTCAACTAACAATTGATGCTTTAGATAAATTAGTTATTGACTATGAAACTTCTGGTGACACAGTCTTTAAGCTTACTAATATGACATATACAGTAGAATATAATGAAGGACTTGCTGGAGGTATTGTGGGTTTAGCTAATGATACTAACTTAGTTAATGTTATAAATAAGGGTTATATCTATGCTTACACATATAGTGGTGGCTTAGTTGGAAGTGCTAGTACAGGTTTAGCTATTTTACAATCATATAATACTGGCAAAATAACTAGTTCAACAATGGCATCAGGTATTGTTGGTGCAATAAATAATGCTTCTTCTAATTTAACTATTGATAAAGCATATCAAGCCGGAGAACTCGATTCAACAAATAATAGTGGTCTGGTTGGTGATGTATTCAATAATGAAAGTAATTTGACAATTAATAATAGTTTTACGGTTAATTCTAGTTATGTTGTTAATAGTTCTAAAAATGCTACTATAACTGCTAATAACGTCTACTATACAACTGGAACTTCTATTAATACAGGTTCTTTTGATGGAAGTATTATTAATACAACGGAAACTAATTTGAAAAGCAAAAGTTTTTTAATTGATACTTTAAGTTATTATGAATTTATTGATAATGTAGATTTAGCTAGCAATGATTCACATGTTTGGGTTTTTGAAAATGGTGGATTTCCTATTTTACATATTGATGATCTTAATTTCCCAGTAGCTAATATTCATGTCAGTACATATACATGGAATGATTTAGGATATGAACTAAATTCACTATCTTTTGCAGATGATGTGTCTTTTAGTATAGAATCCGCAGATGATTTAAAACCTTTAACAGAAGCTTATTATTATATAAGCAATTCAAAAGATCCGTTGTTAAGAAACGAAATTGAAAGTATTGATTCATGGGTTTCATATGAAAATATTGTTACCATTAATCAAGAAGGATTTTATGTAATTTATGTTAAAGCTATTGATTATCTTGGTAATACTACATATCTTAATACCGATTTATTAGTTATTGATAAATCCCAACCTGAAATTAAGATTACTTTAGAAGATAATAATTGGCAAGCACTAAACGATTCTCCAGATTTTCATTACATTAATGGAACAAAAGAATTGACGATTGATACTACTGATGCATACTCTGGAGTCGCAACTACACAGTATTATGTTTCTAATGAAATTATGACTGAGGAACAACTACTTGCTCTAGATATGAATGAATGGCAAGAAGGTAATTTGATTAGTATTAATCAAGAAGGAACATATATTGTTTATGCTAAAGCAGTTGATAATGTAGGTCACGTTACTTTTGTTAATACTGATTATGTTGTCTATGGTGGTTATAAAATGGCAGGGATTTCTTTAGGCCATAGTGCAGATATGTTAACTGAATCTGTTAATATTACTAATGATTCAAGTGTTTCATTACATTTTACTTATAGTGATGTAAATGCTTATTTGGAAAATTATAAACATAATTTGGTTTCTAATCTTTTATTGCCGAAAGGAACTAAAATAACATTATATGATCAAAAGAATAACAAAGCATATAGTTATGAAATAACTACTACAGAAGATATATATAACTATGAAGATAGTTGTTTAAACCAAGAATCTGATTGTGTTAAAACAGCATTATATCCTTTTACTTTATTTGAAGAAGTAGGTAAGGGGACAATGTCAAATTATTATACTGAAGTAGTTAATGATACAGTTGATGAAAGTTATAAAATATTACTTGATTTTAGTGGAACTAACTTGACAACAGATTATGAAAATTTAAAATTATACATCGATGTTCGTGATTCTAATAATGAAATAGTTCGTTCTACTTTAGATGACACTATAAAAACTTTTAATATATATACTAGTACATCCGATAAAGATTATAGTGCTAAAGCAAATATAACAAGTAGTTATGACGGAACAACAATTTTTTACAATAGTAATTCAACAACCAATATCAACTTAAACACTAGTGTTTTATATGAAAAAGCAAATAATGAAATTATAAACGATAGTACTTTAGAAGGAAAGCGGCTAGGAATATCTGTTAGAATTGTTGATAATAATAGCAATAAAGTTGGTCGTGAATATTTTTCTAATTTACGTTTTAAAGTTAATGGAAATTACTATTCACCAGATAACGAAGGTGTTGTTAGAATTGATTTAAATAATGGAATTTTAGATACTGATGTTATTTTAACTATCGAAACATACCATGATACAACTACTTATATGGAAGGTGAATATTATTTTGCAATTAATAGTTATGTGGCATATGATGGTTTGTATTCTCTAAACAATAGTTCTACTGATGTAAAAATACCAATAACTTTCACTAATGAAATAATCGATACTAACTATAGTTTTAATGTTTTAACAGATGATGATGCTAAAATAATTAACAAGGATGTTATGACATATCAATATAGTTTAGATGCTATTCAAGCAGGATCATTTGTAAATCCAAATATCCGTGTTTCACTATATAAAAAGAGCCAATTAACTGCGTATAATCAAGATTATACATTAATTAATTTACAAGATTATATTACTAATCAATTGACATTGATTGGAAATAATACATATTATCTTTTCCAAAATCCTTTATCTTACGATGGAACTATTAATACATATAATCATTTAGATCTATCGCTAGATGTATCTAAAATGGAAAATAATGGTTATAAATTAATTTTTGAACTTTATGATGGAAATCGTCGTGTAAGTGCGATTGAGAAAAAATTTATTATTAAGTAGAAGGAGAGGAATATGAAGTATAAGATTTTAGTTGCTTTGATTATTTTGACAATTCTATTGTTTGGGACAGGAATCACATATTCGATTTTCTTCTCTTCTTCTAAACTTAGTGTGAATAATCAGCAGATTGCACAATTTATTTTTGAAACTGAAAAACTTAATCATGTAGAATTAGCTATCAATGATATTGTGCCAGGAGAAAGTGAAGAATATTTATTTTCAGTTACTAATGTTTTAGAAGATAAAATAAGTAATGTTACAGTTGAATATCAAATTACGATAGAAACATTTCATTTTATGCCTTTAGAAATTAAACTATATAAACTTAATGGTGATGATACCGAAACTTTGGTTATGAATTGTGATGAGACTTATGCACGTAATGAATCTAATATTTTGGTGTGTAATGCTCCAATAGAAGAAATGAGTTATCAAGAAGGGACATTGGATAATTACAAACTAGTTGTTAGTTTTCCTAGTACTTATAGTGATATAAGTTATGCTGATTTAGTTGATTTTTTAGACTTAGAGATTAATAGTTGGCAAAAAACACAGTAAAGATGGGTGATTGATATATGATTAAAGTAAGAAAATATTTAGTTTATGTTGTAGCAATTTTATTTTTGATTTTAATTACTACAAATGGTTTTACTTTAGCTAAATATGTTACTAATTCAGTTTGGAATTATTATTTAAATTCACAAGACTTTTATTTTACTAGTCCTGAATTAAACGCTAATAAGTCATCAATTGTCAATAATTTATGGCAAGGAGAACCTATTAATTTCAAATTACAAAATAGTCTTAATGATGAATTGGTAACAGAATATGATATCACTTATCAAGTAACTTGTACTGTATTGGGTGATGCTTCTTCAATCGCAACTTGTAAAATAAACGGAACAGATTCTAACGTCTATAATGGAACTCTTTCTAATTTTAAAGAATGTGTTAATGATACAGGTGATGGTGTTGATGTGTCTTCTTATAATAAAACGGATTGTGAAATAAATGGCTATCATTGGTTAAATAATCAAGTAACAAGCAATCTTTATTTTGAATTAGAAAAAACAACTGATGTTGATATTGAAAGCGCAGTTGTTAATATAACTGCTACTAGCACTAGTCCTTTTAAGAAAACTTTAAGTGCTGAATATACTTTGCATAAAGATCAAAGTTTAGTTGGGATGATTAATAAAACATATACTGAATTTACTGATTATAGTAGTCTAGTTATAAGTAATTCATATGACACTGATAAATGCCTAAGTATTAAATGGGATAGTTCGAAACTACGCTATGATTTAAATGAACAAGAATTGATGTCTTTTAATACAGATACAAATGGTTATATAAACGAGATTGTTATTAAAGTTCAAGCTAAAAATAGTCAACGTTATATTTTTTATAAAACAAATTTAAATGAGGCTTATGATAATACTATTTTTGCTTTGACTGAATTAAGTAAGTGTCCATAAAACTATTGCTAGTTATAGGCAAATGTGGTATTATTAAAATAGGAGGTAAAGATGAAAGCATTAAATACAATAAAAAGAATTTTATTTACAATTATTGCTATTGTGTATTTTAGTTTTGCATTATGCATGACAATATTATTATTAAACTATAATAAATATGGATTAACCCAATTTGGTAACATAACTTTGGTTAAATTAACGGAACAAGTAAGTTTTGAAGGATACCAAAAAGGAGATTTGGTTATTGTTGAATCAATGGATGTTTCTACCTACGAAGAAGGGGATGTAGTATTTACTTATTTCATAGATCAAGAACGCAAGCCTCATGTTAAAATTGGTAATGTTGGAGAAGTATATCCTGATGATAATGCGATTACTTATGAAAATGGTGATTCATATTCTAATGAATTTATTATTGGGGAACCCGTTAAAGTCTATAATAATTTAGGACAATTCTTATCAATTGTTGAGTCACAATGGGGATTTTTATTTATTGTTCTTGTACCATGTTTATTGATTTTCATTTATGAAATCTATGCATTAATTATTGAAATTAAGTATGGTGCTGAAGAAAACTAATCAATGATTAGTTTTTTTTAATTATTAATATTGTAAAAAAATGTCGAATATGATAAAATTGTTTATAGTAGAAGTACGCTCAAAATAGGAGTGATTATATGAGAGTAAAAAGGAAGAAATTACTGGAAAAGATTGTTAATATTTTGTTGGATGTTTTTATTTTTCTTTTTGGGGTAATTTTATTAATAGCTATTTATAATAATATTCAAGTAAAATTACTAGGTAATGATTATGCTGATTTTTTTGGATATTCTATTTTTGAAGTTAAAACAGGTAGTATGTCCGGAACTATCGAAATAGGAGATTGGATAGTTGTTAAAAAAAGTGATGATATTAAACCTAATGATATTATTACATATGTAGAAAACGATAATTTAATCACTCATCGTGTTATAGAAGCATATAATGGAACTTTTGTAACACGTGGTGATAATAATCCTACGCAAGATAAAAATCCTGTCAGCAAAGATCAAATTATTGGTGAAGTTGTAAATATTTTACCTTGTTTTGGGATTATTCATAAAGTATTTTTTAATCCTTTTGTAGTATTAGCTATGATAATTACTTTATATTTCATTGCTTATGCATTTAATAAGGATGATAATAAAAATAGTAAATTAATGAAAGGTATGAATGTCATGTTTGAAAAAATATTGAATTTCTTTAATAAAAAGAAAAGTAATGTTAAAGATTCCGTTTCTTTAGAACAAGCGATAGATAAAAATGAATCAAATAGTGTAACTTTTGAAAAACAAGAGACTAGTGAAGATTTACAAGAAAATATTGAAAGTGTCGAAGAACAAGATGTTTTAGAAGAAAACGTTAGTGCTGAAGATGAGTTAGATAAAACAATGTATTTTAGAATGGTTTCAGTTGCTGAAGATGATTTAAAATCAATTTATTCTAAAAAAGATATAGCTCGTTTAGAAGAAGAAAAAGAAATAGTTGTTCCAGCTAAAGAACCAGAAAAAGAAGAAGAAGAAAATGAAGATGAAATAAAATTAAATTTAGAGCTTTTACAAAAGAAAAAGAAAAAAAGTCGTCATATTTTAGAAAAAGTATTGATGATTAAAAATGAAGAGTTATTAAAAATAATTGATGTTTTAAATAGAGGCGAAAAATTAAAATCAAATGAGGCAACAATTAAAGAAAGTTTTTTAAAAACTTATATCGATGCCAAATATTATAATTATTGTGGAGACTTCAATTTAGAATATAATAGTCGTAATATGAATTCAAAAATTGAACATGCTTTAAAAGATTATGCTAGTTCATTAATCAAAACATATAAAGGCAGTGATAATAAATATATAAACAAAGTTGATAAATATTTAAATATCTTTCTTATGATTTTGTATTTTGAACAAGCTTATATTGCTTTAGATGATATTCAATCAAAGCGTGATGCTTATATTAACAAAATTTTAAAGACTGGAACTTCTTTGGAAATTGCCAATGATGATTTGAAATCAGTGGTAAATGAAATACTAAAAGTTCAAAGATTACACAGTGGAATGATAAGATATTCTTTAACTAAAGTTAATACGACAATGTTTGAATTGCAATTTAATTCACTACCAATTAAGTATTTTAAAGCTGTCGAATTACAACATAACATTGAATTTAGCAAAGTATATAGTGATTATATTGTAGATAAAACATATAGTGAAGGAATTGTTGCAGAAGATAAGGTTACAATACTAATTAATTTATTATTGATTCAAATTAGTAAAGATATGTTAAATGCGGATTTTAAAAATAAATATTTAATTTCTATGCCAGGTAGCATATATAACAAAAGTAATAAATTAGATAAAGTTTTTAAAATGCTAAATGACGAATATGCTAAAAATAGTATTTATGTAGTAATCAAATATGAAGATATGGTTAATAGTAAAAAAGCTATTAAAGAATTAGTTAAAAATGGTTATCATTTTGCTTTAGATATTAATGATACTTCAGCAATCAAAGCAAAAGATTTAGGTTGTGTAAACTTGATGGAATATATTTTCATTGATAAAAAAGTTGCTAAAAAAAGTGAAGTTCTAGCAACCTTACCTAAAGATTTACATGATAAATTAGTTTATGAAAATATAGAAAATAAAGTTGGAAGTTTTTAGAGGTGATGTTTGATGAATACTTTTATTAGATTCTTTTATGAATTTATTTCCATTTTTTTAGACGGCTTTTTTACGATTATTGAAGGTTTAATAAATGGGATTTTACAAATGCTAAATTTTGGACAATATGCCAAAATAATTGATAGTTATAAAAATAGTTTTAGTGGTCCTGAAAAGATATTTGTTTTTATCGGAATTGCTTTATTAGTTATTATTATTTTAATCATTTTAGCATTATTATTTATTTTCATAAGAAAAATGATTAGAAGAGCTAATATTCATATGAGTAAAGATGAATTACTCAATGAAATTGGCAACTTAAATGATCAAGTTCGTAAATTGATGAAAGAAAAAGATGAATTAATGGCAATGAAAGTTTCACAATTAGGACTTAATCCTGAAGAAGAAGAGGAAACTACTGATTCTGAAGAAGAGGTTGTTGATGAAGGGGATCCAAGCATCCGTTTTCCAAAGTTGGTTTCTATTGATAAAGAGATGGCTAATTTTAAACCTAAAAATTATGAAAACAACTTTACTTTGGTTGAGTTAATTGACGATTTTAGATGTTATGCTGCTAGTCAATTGCGTTTATATTATGACTTTGAAATTCTAAGACCTTTCCTAGCTGGTTTAGCATGTGGTAGATTGATTATTTTACAAGGTATTTCTGGGACAGGTAAAACTTCCTTAGCGTATGCGTGGGGAAAATTTGTTGGGGTTGATTCTTGTGTTGCCTCAGTCGAACCTTCTTGGCGTGATAAATCCGACTTTTTAGGATATTTCAATGAATTTACTAAGAAATTTAATGAAACCAAAGCTTTAGGGGAAATATATAAAGCTAGTTTTGATGATGATGTTCATACCATTATCCTAGATGAAATGAACTTAGCTCGTGTTGAATACTATTTCGCTGATTTCTTGTCAATTTTGGAAATGCCAAGTCGTGATGAATGGATTGTTGATTTAGTTTCTAGTCCTTGGCCAAATGACCCTGATAAGATCATTAAAGGAAAAATTAAAATTCCTGGTAATCTATGGTATATAGGGACGATTAATAACGATGATTCAACATTCATGGTTACAGATAAAGTTTATGACCGTGCGATGCCACTGGATATTAACGCAAAAACAGATCCTTTTAAATGTCGTGAACAAGAGTCAATTAGTATTAATGCTAGTTATTTAGAATCATTATTTAGAGAAGCTGAACAAAAATATCCACTTTCTGATAAAGGACTAAATGATGTTGGTAATATCGATGATTATATTATTGAACATTTCCGTATTGCTTTTGGTAATCGTATTATGAAGCAATTGAATACTTTTGTTCCTGTTTATGTAGCATGTGGTGGAAAAGAAATAGAAGCAATTGATTATTTTATTGCTCGTAAAATCTTACGTAAATTTGATCAATTGAGCGTAGCCTTTATTCGCGACGAAATAGATCCATTTATTTCATATTTAAACAAAAATTTTGGTAAAGGCGTTATGAAAGAATGTATTGCTTATTTGCAAAATCTTAAAAAGAGTATATAGTTAGGGGTGATATCTATGGCTAATTTATCGAAGATAGGGATTGATAATGAAGCAAGTAAAACAAATCAAATCTTCAATAAAAAATTAGAATCTGATATGCATTTTAAATCTGAATATTTTGGTGATTTAATGTCTTTTGAATGGGTCGATGAGATTGAAAATGCATGTCCTTTCATTGATATCATTATCAGAAGACCCAAATTAACCCTTATTCAAGAAGAAAATGTAAGGTTAATTGAAAAGACTAAACGAATAAATGTTTCGAGTATTAAAAACCTAGCTAAACATACCGAATATATAAATAAAGTTAATGAAGTTACAAATAGTGTTGAACCTAAAAAGATATTAGATATACGTAATGAAGAAACTTTTAATATTTATGAAAATCGTTTTCTATATACTTTAGTTCATGATCTAATCCGTTTTGTTGCTAAACAAGAAGAACTTTTAAAAAATTTCCAAATTAGTGATGATCGATTACTTGAATATGTTGGTAATACGGAAAGTGAAACCCAAAAAATAAATATTGAATTAAAGGTGACAACTGAATCATTACCTAGTTCTAATATTGATAAAAAATTAAAAGAAGAATTAAAAAAGATTAAAAGTAGAATTAAAAGAATAAAAGAATATATTGCTAGTTGGGAACGAAGTGAAATGATGAAGCAATTAGAACGCATTCATGCTCCTTTTATTTCACCCCCTATTAGAAAAACCAATATAATTTTAAAAAATGCTAATTTTAAAATTGCTGTTAATTTGTGGGAGTATATTCGCACTTATGACGAGGAAGAAGAAGAACAAGATAATTTAAATAATAATGGTAATGATGTTTTAAAAGGCTTTTTAGATCATGCGTTTTTGATTGATTATTTTGTATTAGATTCAATGAGTTCATCTAAGCGTGAGCAAAAACATAAGATGTCTAAATATGCTTTAGTTTTACTTACAGAAGAAATTAAAAGAATTGTTTCGTTGTTACTTAGTTGTGGTTATAAAATAACTGAAGAAGATATTTTAAAGATGATTGCGCAAGAATTAAAAGATGAAAAAGCTAATCGTCTTGTTGGCGCAGAGGATGTTAAGAAAAAATTTCAAAATGCTATGGATGAATATTTGGAAAGGATGCAGGATTACTTGTAGTGATGTCAATGAAAAAAATTTTTAGTATTATTAAAACAGTTTTGAATATACTTATTGTTGCATTTGTATTATTATTTTTATTTGTTGTTTGTATGCAACGCTTTAGTGGAAATAAATTATCCTTTTTTGATTACCGTCTTTTTACTGTGGTTTCAAATAGTATGGAACCAGAATTTATGGTTGGAGATGTTTTAGTTGCTAAAGAAACAGATCCTGTTAATATCAAGGTAGGGGATGCAGTTAGTTATCTTGGAACGCAAGGAAGTTTTAAAGATAAAATTATAACTCATGAGGTTACCAAGATAACACAGGATGAAAATGGTAAATATGTATTCAATACTAAGGGTATAAAATATGGTGTTGAAGATGTTTATGAAGTTACAGAAGATCAATTATATGGCGTAGTTGTATATAAAACCATAGTTCTTTCTTTTATATATAAAATAATTATGACACCAGTTGGTTTATTTGTTCTTGTTGTTATACCGGTTTTATACATAATTGTTTCAGAACTTATATCAGCAATGTTAAAAAAAGAAGAAAAACGTAGAAATCAATTAAAAGACAAAAATATATAAAGGAAGGTTGGTGACACAGATATGCAACCAAAACACAAGGTTTATTTAAAATTAAATTTAATGTCTTTGTTTTTTCTTGCATTATCTTTTGTTTCTATTACATTAGCTTGGTTTGCATATAGCGGTTTGGCGACTGTGTCAACTGAAATTGGCGTTCAAGCTTGGTACATCGAATTTGAAAAAAATTCACAGGTTGTATCTAACGATATAGTCATTTCATTAGATGAAGTATATCCGGGAATGGAAACATATAGTGAAAAAGTCCAAATAAAAAATAAAGGTGATTCTTTAGCTAGTTTGGAATATGAAATCTCATCAGCACGTATTTTAAATGAGGAAAAGCATAGTAGTGATTATGTTGAGGGATATTTAGAAGATCAGTTATCACATGAATATCCTTTCCATATTAATATTAGTCTAAGTAAAAGTTATGTTCCTATGCAAGATGGCGTAAGTGAATTTGAAGTGTCAATTTCATGGCCATTAGATAGTAATAATGATCAAGCAGATAGTGATTGGGGAAATGATGCATATTTATTTACGCAAGAAGAAAAAGCTAAAGCTCAAGCCGATTCTAATTACCAAGAACGTTCACCTCTACGCATTGTTATAAATGTTACAGCAGAACAATTCGTTGAAAGTGAAGATGCTGTTGATATTAATTATAACTTAGGTGATGTTGTTTTATATGATGTTATTAATGATCAACCATGTTCACAATTGAGTGATAGTTGTATTAAAACATATGTTATTGATACAGATAATAAGCTTGGTGATGATAATGTAAATTTATTACCTGATTTATATGATAGTTATGCTGAAGGTACTTTTGATCAATATAGTTCTAATTTAACTGCAATTTCTAATAATTGGAATGTTACAACAAGAAGTTTAAAAGTTCAAGATTTATTAAAAATTATTTCATTAGATGTTGTTAATTCTATAAGGGGAAATGATGTGTTTTCAGATATGATTATTGGAAATATGAGTTATGGAACTAGAATCGATAGTGAAATTACACGAATGTCAGCTGTTAATAGTTATTATAAATATTTAAATGAAAGATTTCCTTTCTTATCAACTAGCAAGTGTTATTGGTTAGATAACGAATATAATAGTACAAAATCTTTTGCATTCTCTAAACTCGATGATACTTATTCGATTGTTGAAGGAAAAGATAAAAGTACTACATGTAGTGTTGTTCCTGTTATTATTGCTAGTAAGAGTAGTTTTAATTAATAGTATAAAAAAATTAATCTAGAAAAGATTAATTTTTTTTAATAACTAAAAACCATTGTTTTAGACAATGGTTTATTATACTATTTGTTTGAAATTTATATTTGCTTGAATTTGTAACATCGTATTTTCTAAAGCTGCCTTACTACCAATTTCAGTATCTGCTTGATCATTCATTTGATTATCTTCTGCATCATACCATTCAAAATATATACGTATTGTAAATGGTTCATATTCTGTTGTGTTATCATAATTTAATGTTCCTTCAATAGTACTATTGCTAATTGTATTAATTTCAAGTTCATCGCCTTCTACGTAATTGCTATCGATAAGAGCATATTTTGTAATTACTAAGTCAGGCATATTTTTATTTAACACTTCTAAAGCAACTTCATAGCCAAACGAAACATTGACATTAGTTGGATCGATATTTATATCAAAATATCCTTTAGATGATGGAGCAATGGTATTATTCGCGATATGTTCATTAGCTTCGATATTGGGTATTAATTCAATTGACGATGTAGTTGCAGATGTTATATCATTTTCATTAACAAGTATTTGCCAACTAGCAAATTGCATTTCAACATTACTTGTTGCTCCAGCTACATATCTTGAATAAGTATTACTCATCAAGCTCAACGTCAGCGATAATGACATGAAAACTAATAATATTCTTAGTTTTTTCTTCATATGTACCTATTCCTCCTTCTACAATTTTATTGTACAATTATTTACAATTAATAGCAATAGATTGTGTAAAATATCGTTGCAATGATTGTAAAGTCTTGTCAAATGATAATGATGATGTGTAAACAGGAAAAATCGCACATAGTATTATTTGTATTTTTAAAACATATACTTAATTGGTGATAATATGCTGCTAATTACAAAATCTGTATTTGTTATGATGTCGAGTTTTATTCTCTCATGCATATTAGCAATCTTTTTAATCCCAATTTTAAAGAAAAAAGCTAATCAAACTTTAAGTATTTATTTAAAACAAAGTCATCGTCAAAAAGAAAAAACACCAACAATGGGTGGTATTATTTTTACAATTCCAACAATTGTAATAATGTTGTTACTTTGTTTATTTAATAAAATTGAGATGAATTACAGTCTTTTAATTGTCATGATTTCTTTTTTTGGATATTTCTTAATCGGTCTAATTGA
The DNA here is from genome assembly GCA_944368875.1 of uncultured Bacilli bacterium. Taxonomy (GTDB): domain Bacteria; phylum Bacillota_I; class Bacilli_A; order RF39; family UBA660; genus CALVXF01. Next base: position 4,412 of record CALVXF010000016.1, on the reverse strand, counting down.
TGATGTTTTAATAGTCGTTAAACACAATAATAAAGGATTAAGTGAAGGTGCTAAATTACTTTTTCAATTAATTATTGCAATAATATTTTTTTATTTATTCATGCTAGCAGGTAATGAACCTTTATTATGGATTCATTCATTGAATTTTAAATTAAATATAGGATGGTTTTATGGTTTATTTATTCTTCTTGTTTTACTTGCGAGTAGTAATGCTGTAAATCTTACTGATGGATTGGATGGTTTGGCTGGTGGATTATCTTTTATTGCGATTTTGACTTTTGGAATTATCTGTTATAACACGGCTTGGTTAGAAGGATATGAAGAGTTAGGATTGATGTGTTTTGCCTTACTTGGATCGCTTATGAGTTTTTTAGTTTTTAATTTAAATCCTGCACGTATATTTATGGGTGATACTGGATCACTAGCCCTTGGAGCTTTTTTAGGTAGTATTGCTATTTTAACTCGTCATGAATTACTACTGGTTCTAATAGGTATTGTCTTTGTCGTTGAAACAATGACTTGCGTTATTCAAAGAGTCTATTATAAATTCACTCATAAACGTATCTTTCCAATGACACCAATTCATCATACTTTTGAAAAAATTGGGTGGAGTGAAGTAAGTATAGTTCGCATGTTTTGGCTAATTGGAATACTTGCTAGTATGATAGCTTTAATGTATGGGGTATGGTTATGAAATTTGATAAAAAACTATTTATTGCTATTATGATTATTAGTATTTTTGGGGTTGTTATGATCTATTCATCTAGTTACATATGGGCTGAGTATAAATACAATGATCCTTTTAAGTATGTAAAAAATCAAGGATTGTTTCTTATTATTGGGACATTCTTAATGTTATTTATTAGTAAAATCGATTATAAAAAATACTATGATAAAGCCAATCTTATTTTACTTGGATGCTTGGTATTATTAGTATTAGTTTTAATACCAGGAATAGGGACAGTTAGAAATGGTAGTCGTAGCTGGTTTGGAATAGGTAGTTTTGGTATTCAACCTAGTGAATTTACCAAACTAGCTCTTATTATCTTTACTTCGAAATACTTAACCCGAAATGAAAACTTAATGAAGAGTTTTAAAAAAGGCATATTACCCATTTTGGGATTAACACTATTTATTTTTGGCCTTATTATGTTACAACCAGATTTTGGGACAGGTAGTATTTTAGTAATGAGCATTATGGGAATGTTATATGTAGGTGGAGTAGACTTTAAGTTTTTCTTGAAAATAGGAATACTTGGTATCGGAGGTATAGTTGCGCTTATCGCCGCTGCTCCATATCGTATGGCCCGTATTTTATCATATTTAAATCCTTGGAGTGATCCTTTAGGTAGTGGTTTTCAAATAATTCAAAGTCTTTATGCGATTGGGCCAGGAGGTTTATTTGGCATGGGTTTTCTAAATTCGCGACAAAAACATTTTTATCTTCCGGAACCGCAAACTGATTTTATCTTTAGTATCATTAGTGAAGAATTTGGCTTTCTTGGCATTGTTATCGTCGCAACTTTATTTTTAATAATTATATATCGTGGTTTTAGAATTGCGCGCCATTGTAACGATTTATTTGGTAAATATATTGCTTTTGGGATAACATTTCAACTTGCTTTTCAAACAGTAATGAATCTAATGGTTGTAACTGGCATAATACCTGTTACGGGGGTTACACTACCATTTCTTAGTTATGGTGGATCTAGTTTACTAATTACTTTATGTGGTATGGGAATTTTATTAAATATAAGTAAAAATATATAAAATTACGTGCACAATAACTTTTTATTTGATATACTGATTATAAGGAGAGTATATGGAAGTTAGTTGTAATGATGTAAAATTCGATATATCAGTAATTGAGCATTATGATGAAGGTAATAGATATGAGATAAATATTAAAATACCTATGTCATATGGCTGGATTAATTATATTGACTATAATGTTTGTAATAATTGGGGACACCAAACTTTTCGCATGCAGCATATCAAAAATGAAGATGGTTATTGTTTTTTTAAAACAATCGCTAATTTAAAAAATAGTGCTTTATATCATTATTATTTTTCTTATGACATAAATAATGAAATCAAATACATAAAGAAAGATAATCAAAATAATAATGGTGAAATGTTTAAAATGAGTGTTAATTTTGACGTCCCTTCGTGGGCTCAAGGCAAAATCATGTATCACATTTTTGTAGATCGTTTTAATCGTAATGAAAAAGTTAAGATAATTCCACTTCCTCGTCGTCATATTTATCAAAGTTGGGATGAAGAAGTTAAACTTGGACCTGATGAAAATAACATTTGGAATAATGATTTTTATGGTGGCAATTTACAAGGAATTATTGATAAATTAGATTATATTCAATCTCTAGGAGTAAGTATTCTATATTTAAGTCCTATTGTATATAGTCAATCTAATCATCGCTATGACACAGCTGATTATGAACAAGTAGATCCCTATGTAGGTGTTAATGAGGATTTAGCTATTTTATGTAGAGAAGCACATAACCGCAACATGAAAGTTATTTTAGATGCTGTTTTTAATCATACAGGTAATGATAGTAAATATTTTAATGAGTTTAATACATTTGAGAATATCGGAGCTTATCAAAATTCTAATTCACCATATGCTTCGTTTTATAAATGTGAATATACAAATGGTAAACCAGAATTTTCCTATTGGTGGGGAATGAAAAACTTACCTGTTTGTAATGGAGAATCTTATGATTGGCAACAATATATAACAGGCGAAAATGGTATTATTGATAAGTGGTTTAATTTAGGAATAGACGGTTTAAGATTAGATGTAGCTGACGAACTTACGGATCATTTTATTGAACTAATTAGAAAAGCGGTTTTAAGAAATAAAAAAGATGGATTTATCATTGGTGAAGTCTGGAAAAACCCTATGCGAATGCATAGAGGTTATCTAGAAAATGGTAATTGCATGGATACAGTTATGAATTACAATTATATTAGTTCTCTAATCAAGTACTTCCGCTATGGTGATGCAAGAGAATTAATAGATAAAACAAAGGAAATCATGACAGAATATCCTGATGCAAGTATTTTTTCTTTGATGAATTTCACATCAACCCATGATATTACACGGGCTATTAATCTTTGGGATGCATCGATTTTTAATAATTATGGGGAATGGGCTTGGACATTGAATAATGAAGATTATCGTTTCTGTAAACAATACCAAATATCATGGGAACAATATAATCAATATAAAAACCTTTATATGTCATATATATTTGCTCTAACTTTTTTACCAGGCAATTTATCAATTTTTTATGGTGATGAAGTGGGTATGCAAGGAATTGGTAATCTCAATAATCGCAAGTCTTATCCATGGCAAAAACAAGATATAGAGTTATTAAATCTTTTTAAATATATCGGTGCTATTCGTAAAAATGAAAGTTTTTTAGAAAAAGCCAATTTAAAACTTCAACAAGTAAACAGTGATATTTTGACTTTTGAACGAAACAATTTAAATACCGATATGTTTGTCGCTATTAACCGTACGAATCATGATATACCTATAACAATCCCAAAAGAATATGAAGAATCTGAAAAAGTCTATGTTTTAAAAAAATCAAACTCTAAATCACTCGCACCATATGGTGGAATCGCTTTAAAAAAATATAGTTAGTAATGGTGAAGTATGGAATTAAATAAAGAAGATAAAATGTTACTTGTTCGCAATTGGGAAAACCTAAAAAAGGATAAGCCAACTTTATTTCTAGATCCTCGTGAAACTAAATTATTAATATCATTCTTAAATAAACAGAAGATGACATATAATCTATATAAACCATTTCCAGATGCTCAAAAAACTACATTTTATGCTAATCAAAAACCCGAAATAGTATTATTAGAAATTATGACTAAAGCTATCCTCACACATTCTAAAATTTTAGGAAGTATTTTAAGTGAAGCAATTGATGTTCATTTAATAGGAGATATTGTAGTTAGTGATAAATATTATTTTTATACAACTTTAGAAGGGGCTAGAATATTAGAATATGATCTTAAGAAAATAGGGCGTGAAAATATTAGTTTAGTTAGAAGGAATATATCCTTACTAAAAGATTATGAACCTAATTATGATTATCTTAATCTTAAAGTTGATAGTTTAAGACTTGATCTAGTAATTTCTAAATTACTTTCTAAAAGCCGTAGTCAGGTTAAAGAATTAATCAATCGTAAAGAAGTAATTCTTAACTATGAAGTTTTAAAGAATGGTAGTTATGTATTAAAAGAAAAAGATGTTTTTAGTATTAGAAGACATGGAAAATATAAATATCTAGAAATTAGTAATACAACAAAACGTAATAGTTTAATTATTAAATTACAAAAATATTGCTAATAAATAGTTTTTGTGATATATTAAA
>CALVXF010000015.1 GCA_944368875.1 uncultured Bacilli bacterium | reverse complement strand
ATGGTGTGCGCGCCAGAGCTCCTTGAAACTTAGAGTATATGAGTATTTTGTATATGTGAAGCCATGGAACAGTTCTTATTCCTGGGAATATCCTAAAATTACATAAGTTTAATTAAGTTTTGGTAAGTTATGAAGAAGATTAATTAGTAATTCTTATGGGAAAACAGAAGAAAATTTCTTCTGTTTTTTTGTTTATTTACTTGACATGTGTGTGTTATTATTTGTTTGGTGATTGTATGTTATATAAAGTATGGGAATGTTTAAAGGTAAGACATAAGTTAAGTGTTATTTTTATGAAGTATGGGAATTTTTATAAGGTTTATGGTGATGATGTTTTTATTGTGTGGAAGATTACTGGGTATCGTGTTATTAATGGTGATCATGTTGGTTTTCCTATTAAAGCTTTAGGTAATGTTATGAAAAGGCTTGAGATTTTACATGTCAGTTATATTGTTTATGATAATCGTGATGATTATTTAATTGTTGATGATGTTCGCAATTGTTATAAGTCTGTTGTTGAGGAGTTTAAGAAATTATATTTAGCTGAGGATCGGATTAAAAAAGTGGTTAATAAGTTTGAAGCTATGGTTAGAAATGATGGGAAAATGTTAGATTATTATGAAGAGTTATGGAAATGATTTTGTTGTTATTAGGGAATATAAAAGGTTTATTTGTGTTATTGAGGGAGAGTTTGATAATTGTCCTAAGAAGTGTTTATATTTGAAAGATAGTTTGTTTGATATGTGTTATAAAGTTTTAGAGGATATTTATATATGTAATATGGGTAATAATCGTTTGGTTTATATTAGTTTAGTTATTGCTAGGCTTAGGATTATTGATTTTATGCTTAAAAGATGTGTTGATATGGGGATTATCAGTTATAAGCGTTTTTTGTTTCTTGGAAGTAAGTTAAATAGTGTTGTTAGGTTATGTTATGGGTGGTTAAGAAGTGAAAAGAGTAAATCTTAAGTATGATGATGTTTTAAGTTATGAGAATCTTGATTTTGTTTATCGAATGCTTAGAAAGGGTGTTAAGAATAAGGAGAAGTTAGATAAGTTTGATTTATATTATAGTTCAAATATAAGTCATATTTATAGTTTGTTAAAGAGTAGAAGATATGAGGTTTCATCATATCATCTTTTTTATGTGTATAAGCCTAAGAAGAGGTTAATTATGAGTCAAGAGATTGGTGATAAGATTGTTAATCATTTTGTGGCTTATTTTTATTTAATTCCTCTACTTGAACCATGTTTGATTGATAGTAATGTGGCGGTGAGAAAGGGTATGGGAACTAGTTATGGAGTTAGGTTATTGAAAAGATATTTTGGTAGTCTTGGTAGTGATTTTTATATTTTAAAGTGTGATATTAAGTCATATTTTTATAGTATTGATCATGATATTTTAAAGTCTTTAATTAAAAGAAAGATTAAGGATAAAGATATTCTTAATCTTGTGTTTAAGATTATTGATAGTGTTGATAGTTATGGTATTAGGGGATTACCGATTGGTAATATGACTAGTCAGATTTTGGGTATATATTATTTGAATGGTTTAGACCACTATATTAAAGAGGTTTTGGGTGTTAAGTGTTATGTTAGGTATATGGATGATTTTATTCTTCTAGACCGAAATAAAGAGTATTTAAAGTGGTGTTTAGATAGAATTAATGTTTATGTCGATGGTTTAGGTTTAAAACTGAATTATAAGACAATGCTTAGTAATAGTAGAAGTGGTGTTAATTTTTTAGGATATCATTTTAGTTATCGTAATCATGTTATTATTAAACCTCATAATTATAATAAGCGTAAGATTAAAAGAAAAATAAGGTTATACAAAGAAGGAAAGTTAAGTTATAATCGTGTTATTTGTTATAAAGGTTATTTTAGTTATTGTTCCCAAAGTAAGACATTTATAGTATAATATTAGTGGTGATATTATGAAAAAAAGAGTTGTTGTTTTAGGTGGAGGGACTGGGATGTCTACTTTGTTACGAGGCTTAAAACAATTTCCTATTGATATAACAGCAGTTGTTAGTGTTTGTGATGATGGAAGAAGTACAGGTAGATTAAGAGAAGAGTTTAATATTCCAGCGGTTGGTGATATTAGACAGGTTTTAGTTGCTTTATCTGAGGTTGAACCACTAGTTGAAAATCTTTTAAATTACCGTTTTAAGACGACTAGTGATTTAAATGGTCATACGGTTGGTAATTTGCTTTTAACAGCTTTAAAAAATATTAATGGGACGATGTCTGATGGGATAGAGTCTTTAGGTAAAATTCTCAATTTAAAGGGTAAGGTTTTACCACTTACTGAAGATAATGTTGTTTTAGTAGGTAAGATGGAAGATGGTAGTTTGGTGTATGGAGAACACAATATTACGGAATCTTCTTTAAGAGTTATGGAAGTTAGTTATAAAGATGAAGCTATTGTTAATAAAGAGGTTATTAAGGAAATTAAGCGTGCAGATTTAATTATTTTAAGTATGGGTAGTCTATATACAAGTATTATTCCTAATTTGATTATTTCTGAAGTAGTTGAAGCAATTGAAAATAGTAAAGCCAAGATTATGTATGTATGTAATATGATGACACAACCAGGGGAAACTGATGATTATCGTGTCAGTGATCATATTAAAGCTTTAAATAAGCATTTAGGTAAGAGAAATGTCGATGTTGTTATTGTTAATGATGGGGAGATTCATCCAGAATTAATTAAACGTTATGCGACATTAGAACAAAAGGATCCTGTTTTTTATGATATTGAGGAAGTAAATAAATTGGGGGTTCGTGTTATTGAAGATGATTTTGTTATTTTAGATAGTGAGATTATACGTCATAATGCGATGAAGTTAGCTTTTCATGTTTTTTCTAATCTAATGTAGTAGGAGGCTATTTATGTCATTTACGGCAAATGTTAAAACAGAGGTTTTAGGTTTAAGTTTAAGTGATTTAGAATCACGTGCTTGTTTAAGTGCGATTATTCGTAATATTGGTTCTGTTCATAATAAAGTTATAAAAATAGCAACAGAAAATAGTTCTTTAGCTAAATATATTAGTAATTTTTTAAAAGAAGTATATGATGTTAATCCTAAGATAGTTGTTCGAAAGGGATATAATTTTAATAAGAATTATTTATATATTATTGAAATTTCTTATAAAACTGATTTAATTATTAGTGATTTATCTTTAGATACTAATATTCCTAAAGAGTATTTGTATGACGATAATGAGTTATTGCGTTCTTATTTGTGTGGTGTTTTTCTATCTTGTGGTAGTATTAATGATCCCAAGAAATCGAGATATCATTTGGAGTTTTTAGTTGACAATAAGAAATATGCTTATTTTATTATGGAAAAACTGAATTCTTATAGACTCAACAGCAAAGTTTTAAAAAGAGAGACTAAGTATATGATATATGTCAAAGAAGCAGAGAAAATTGGTGATTTTTTAAGACTTATAGGGGCTTCTAAAGCAGTTATGTATTATGAAGATATTAGAATATATCGTGATCATGTTAATATGACTAATAGGCTTAATAATTGTGAACAAGCTAATGTTGAAAAAGCTATTAATGCTTCTTTTGAACAAATCAGAGAAATAGAGTTATTGAAGAAACATGATGTTTATGATTTATTAGATGATAAGGTTAAACAAGCGGCTTTTTATCGTATTAAGTATCCTGATGTTTCTTTAACTGAGTTAAGTGAGATCATTACGATTGAAACAGGTAATAAGATTACTAAATCAGGTTTGCACCATAGAATGCGTAAGATAAAGGAAATGGCTAAAAAGATTGAAACAAAGGAGAGGTATTAGGTTTTAATACTTTTTCTTTTCTAAAGACAATTTAGTAATTTTATAGTATAATATTACAAGGAGAGGTGAGACTTTGATAGAAGTATTCAACAAAATAACCGAAGTAATTAAAAGTCATGACAAAGTTATTATTATGGCTCATCGTCATATTGATTATGATGCTTTAGGTAGTGCTTTAGGATTATATGAAATTGTTAAATCTTTTAATAAGGATTGTGGAATATATGTTGATAGTGATATAAAAGAGATTTTAAATGCTAAGTTATTTGATTTAATCGCGGATATGGATATTAATTTTATTTATAGAAATACATATAATAAGTTTTGCGATTCAAACACCCTTTTGATTATTGTCGATACCCATAAAGAAGAAATGCTTGCGAATAAAGAAATAGTCAAACATGTTAAAAATACGATTATCATTGATCATCATATTAAAAGTAATGAATATATAAAAGATGTTTTATTTAGTTATATTGATAGTAATTTATCAAGTATTAATGAGTTTGTTGCTTTTTATTTAAAGTATTTAAATAAGAAAATTGATCCAGTTATCGCGACAATTATGCTTACAGGAATTGAATTAGATACTAATGATTTTCATAGTAAAACAACGCCTAATACTTTTATGGCAGCTTCTTTTTTAACTTCGATTGGTGCGGATACTTATACGACCTTAGAGCTTATGAAAGAAGATAAGGAATTGACAATTAGAAGAAATAATTATTTATCTAAGTCTTATCTTTATAAACCAGGAATTATGATATGTCCTTTAGATGAGCACTTAGTTACGACTAAGGATTTGGCTATTATATCTGATATGCAACTACGTCTTACGGATATTGAATTGGGTTTTGTAATAGGCTATTTAAATAAAAAGAAAGTTGGGATTAGTGCCCGTTCTAATGGGAAATATGATGTTTCTAAAATAATGGAATTTTTTAATGGTGGTGGACATGCTACAGAAGCAGCTGCCCAAATAGAGGGGAAAACAATTGTTGAAGTAGAGGAATTATTAAAAGATTTGTTAAAGAGGTGAAAAATGAAAATAATTTTACTAACTGATGTTAAAAAACAGGGTAAAAAAGGGGAAATTATTGAGGTTAAGGATGGATATGCCAATTTCTTGATTAAAGAAAAGAAAGCTGTTAGTGCGACTAGTGGTAGTATCGATCGTTTAAATAAAGAAAATAGTCTAAAAGCTTTGGAAGAAAATTTGTTGATTAAAGAAATGCAATCTTTAAAAGTTAAGATGGAAAAAGACAACTATACTTTTAAAGTTAAAACGGGAACAAGCGACCGTGTTTTTGGTAGTATATCAACTAAGCAAATAGCTAATTTACTACAAAGCAAAGGTTATGATATTAACAAAAAACAAATCTCTTTAGATCATGAACTTAGTTCATTAGGTGTTCATGATGTTGATATAGTTTTACACAAACAAGTAAAAGCAACGATTAAAGTTAATTTAGTTAAATAAGGAAGTGATGTATGTTAGATAAAATGCCTAATAGTTTAGAAGCTGAACAAGCAGTTTTAGGAAGTATGTTTTTAAGTAAAAGTGCTAGTGAAAAAGCCCTTGAGACTTTAACTAGTGAATCATTTTATAATGAAGCTAATGGGCATATTTTTAGTTGTCTTGAGGCTTTAGTTGAAAGAGGCACAGGTATTGATCTTACAACGGTAACTGCTTATTTAGATAACAAAAAGATTTTAAAACAAATCGGCGATGTCGAGTATTTAACAGAAGTTATTAATGCTGTTCCTAGTGCAGCTAATATTGATGAATATATTCGTATTGTCGAAGAAAAAGCAACATTACGTCGTTTGATAAATGAAGCCAATAATATTATTCACGATGGTTATAATTCAACGGATAGTCTTACTGATATTTTAGATAATGCCGAAAGAAAAATCTTAAATGTTGTTAAAACACGTAAAGGAACAGAATTTCACAAAATAACCGATGTTTTATATAAAGCACAATCTGATATTGAAAAGTTATCTCAAAATAAAGGTGAAGTAACTGGTATAGCCAGTGGTTTTCGTGATATTGATCGTATTACGAGCGGATTTCATGCTAATGAATTGATTATTATTGCGGCTCGTCCAGGAATGGGTAAAACAGCTATTGCTTTAAACATGGCTATTAATATGGCTAATAGTTCTAAAAAAGCCATTGCTTTATTCAATATGGAAATGTCTTCTGAGCAACTAGCGATGCGTATGATTGCTAGTGTAGGACAAATTAATCAAGGTAAAGTCAGAACAGGACGTTTAGAACATAATGATTGGCGTCGTGTTAATGAAGCCATTAGTAGATTAGCTGATACTAAGATTTTTATTGATGATACACCAGGTATGACAATTGGTGAAATACGTGCTAAATGTCGTCGTTTAGCTAGTGAACAAGATGGTTTAGGAGCAATTATTATTGACTATTTACAACTTATCACTGGTGGTAGTAAATATGTTGGCAATCGTCAACAAGAAGTTGCTGAAATATCACGTTCTTTAAAGACTCTAGCAATGGAATTAGAAGTTCCTGTTATAGCTCTAGCCCAACTTTCACGTAGTGTTGAAGGACGTGACGATAAAAGACCTTTATTAAGTGATTTAAGAGAGTCTGGTTCGATCGAACAAGATGCAGATATTGTTGCCTTTTTATATCGTGAAGATTATTATACAAAGGAAATCAGTATTGATGAGTATACAAGCAAAAGTGAATTTATTATCGCAAAACATCGTAGTGGTCCTACCGCAACAATTAATTTGATTTTTAAACGTGATACAGGAACGTTTGTTAATTTTATAGATCAAGAAGAAAAATAGGTGATTGTTTTGAAGAAAATTCTTTATGGATTTATAATTATAGTTCTAACTTCCGTGATCTTTTATTTGAGTTTTAATTATAAGAAGACATCAGAACCAAATGTTTATTATAAAGTATATTTAGAAGATGAAGTCTTAGGTGTTATTAAATCTAAAACAGAATTAGAAAATTATATTGATAAACAAGGAGATAGCATTAAAGAAAAGTTAGGTGTTTTAAATGTCTATGCTCCTACTGGTATTAAGATTGAAAAAATCGCAACATATGATTCAGAAGTTAGTGAAGTTGAAGATATATATGCCCTTATTGAAGAAAAGGCATCTTTTACCGTAAAAGGATATCAGTTTACGATTCGTAAATATAGTGAAGAAACAGAAAAAGAAATAGTATCATATATTTATACTACTTCTGAAGATGTTTTTACTGATGCGATTACTGAATTTATTAATGCTTACGTAGGCGAAGATGTTTATGTTAGTTTTAAAAATAACGAAGTTGTTGAAATCACAACAACTGGAAGCCGTACGGAAAATATCTATATTGATGAAAATATAACAATTAAAGAAAAATATATTTCAACAACGGAGAAGATATATACAGACAGTAAAGAATTATCACAATTTTTATTATTTGGTAAAAATATTGAAATGAAAGAATATACAGTTAAAGCTGGCGAAACAATTGAACAAATCGCCTATAACAACGAAATTAGTGTTAACGAATTAATATTATCTAATCCAACTTTTTCAGGCGAAAATCAATTGGTTTTTGCTGGTCAAGTCGTAACAATTGGAGTACCAGATCCTCAATTAAGTGCGGTTTTAGAAGAATATGTTGTCGAAGATCAAGAAGTTCAATATACAACTGTAGAAGTATATGATGAGACAATGAATATGGGAAAAACGGAAGTGCGCCAAGAAGGTGAAAATGGAATTGTTCGTGTTGCGCAAAGAGTACGAACTGTTAATGGTGTTGTTACATATGTTGATCCAATTAGTAAAACCGAATTAAAACCAACAGTTAATAAAGTTATTGCTTTAGGTTCAAAATATGTTCCAAGTGTTGGATCTACAGAAAACTGGCATTGGCCTACTGATAGTGGGTGGGTTATTTCCAGTGGCTATGGTTGGCGTATCGACCCATATACTGGAACACGTTCTTTCCACGGCGCTATTGATATAGCAGGGACAGGTTATAATTCTAACATCTATGCGGCAACAAATGGGGTTGTTTATCGCAATGGTTATACAAGTGTTAATGGTTATTATGTAATTATTAATCACAACAATGGTTATTATACACATTATGGTCATATGATTCGCAAATCTGATTTAACAGTTGGGCAAACAGTTGCTAAAGGTGATATTATCGGTCATGTTGGTTCTACTGGGGCTGCTACCGGACCACACGTGCATTTTTCTGTTTGGGTTGGAATACCATGGCGTGGATATACTATTAATCCCCTAAGTATGTATTAAGATGAAAATTGCGGTTTTAGCTACTGGCAGTAAGGGAAATTGTACTTATATTGAAACACAAGAGCACAAGATTTTAATTGATATAGGTACAACTTCTCTATATGCCGAAAAAAAATTAAAACAATTAGAAATCGATCCTAAAAATATTGATAGTATTTTCATTACCCACACGCATATAGACCATATTAATGGTTTAAAAGTTTTTTTAAAAAAGTATAATCCAACTGTTTTTTTAACTAGTAAAATGTATGATGAATTAGCTTCTACTATTATTCTTAATAACTACTATTTACTTGAAGAAGATATCGTCATTGATGATTTATATATCAAAAGTTTTAAAACATCTCATGATGTTGGAGATTCCAATGGCTATATTTTTGAAAGTAATAACAAAAGAATTGTCTATATTACAGATACAGGCTATATCAATGTTAAGTATCATAAAATGTTAACTAATCAAGATTTCTATGTTATGGAAAGTAATCACGATGTAAAGATGTTGATGGATGGAACTTATCCTTATTATTTAAAACAAAGAATTGTTGGTGATAAGGGACATTTATCTAACTATGATTCAGCTAATTATTTGGCTAGTTTTGTTGGCGATAAAACAAAAGGTATTATTTTAATTCATCTAAGTGAAGATAATAATGATCCTAAGCTAGCATACGATACTTTAGCTAACACTTTAGCTAAAAGAAATAAAAAAGTTAATAATATTATTATTTCTAAACAAAGAGAGACAACGGAGTTGATAGAAATATGATTAAGATAATCGCCCTTGGTAATATCAAAGAAACTTTTTTTAAAGAAAGTGTTTTAGAATATCAAAAACGTATTTCTAAATACACAAAATTAGAGATTATTGAAATTAAAGAAAGCGATAGTTTAGCTAAAGAAAAGGAAGCAATCTTAAAACATATTGAACCTAAAGATTATGTTGTTTGTCTAGCTATTGAAGGTGAAAGTCTATCAAGTCTAGAATTTTCTAGGAAACTAGATCAATGGCTTATGCAAAATAAAAATGTGACTTTTATAATAGGTAGTTCCCAAGGACTTGATGAAGAAATAAAAAAACAAAGCGATATCATGTTATCGTTTTCAGCACTGACTTTTCCCCATCAATTGTTTCGTATTATTTTATTAGAACAAATATATCGTGCTTTTAAAATAAAAAATAATGAAACTTATCATAAGTAGTATAAAAAATTAAAAACTCGCTCAATAAAAAATAAAGGAGCGATTTTTTATGAAAAAAACTATTATTCTAACAATCATTATTGCGATTATATTAATTATTATAAGTAGTTATAAAAACAATTTAGTTCAAATACCTAAAGAAACTATTCGGATTAGAGTTCTTTCTAATAGTAATTCCTCATATGACCAAAATATTAAAAAAGAAGTAAAAGAATTAGTCTCTGCTGATCTTTATCCCCAATTATATAATACTAATAGTATTGATGAAGCACGTACTATTATTAAAAATAATATTACTACTATCAAGCAAAATATTGACTCTTTCTTTACAAAAAAGCAATATAATCAAGAATTTGATGTGATTTATGGATTAAATTACTTTCCGTCTAAAGAATATAAGGGAACATATTATGATGAAGGATATTATGAATCTCTATTAGTGACGATTGGTGATGGCAAAGGAGATAATTGGTGGTGTGTTTTATTTCCACCTCTTTGTCTTTTAGAAGGAGAACCAAGCACCGAAGTTGAATATAAATTTTTTGTACAAGAGTTAATAGAAAAATATTTTTAAGCATAAGTTTTAAACTTCCATCGTAAAATATGGTGGGGGTTTTTATGTGGAAAATAATATTAATCGCGATTAGTCTTTCGATGGATGCTTTTTCCCTTGCTCTTTCTTATGGAACTAATGGCCTAAATAAAAAAGATATTCAAACATTATCGACAACAGTTGGCATATTTCATTTTTTTATGCCTCTTATAGGGATGTTTTTAGGTAATACATTGTTATTTTTTATTAATATTAATACTGACGTATTAGTTTTTGTTATATTGAGTTTTATAGGTATAGAAATGCTTGTAGAGAGTTTTAAGAAAAAGGAAGTATTTTATCTTGTTACAAGATTAGAAGTATTGTTATTTGCTTTGGCAGTTAGTTTGGATAGTTTGTCTATTGGAATTGGGTTTTCACTTTTGACATCTAGTCCTATATTTAGTTCTCTCACTTTTGCTTTGATGAGTGCTTTTTTTACTTATGTAGGTCTTAGAATTGGTGATTTTGCTAATAAAAAGCTTGGTTCTATCGCAACAATCATCGGGGGATTAATTTTACTATTTTTAGGTATACTATACATCATATAAAAGGGATTTATTGCTATTTTATTTAAAAACCATTATAATATAATTGGGTGGTAAGATGTTAGAAAATACAAAAAAGATTTTAGAAGATGCTAAAATGCATCACTATGCTATTCCACATTTTAATATTAATAATTTGGAATGGACAAAATATATTCTTGAAGAATGTCAAGAATTGAATAATCCTGTTATTTTAGGAGTATCTGAAGGTGCTAGTAAATATATGGGTGGTTTTTATGCTGTTGCTATGATGGTCAAAGGCTTAATTAAAGACTTAAATATAACTATTCCTGTTGTTTTACATGTCGATCATGGAACATATGAAGGTTGTAAAAAAGCAATAGAAGCAGGCTTTTCTAGTGTTATGTTTGATGGTTCTAAATTAAGTCTAGAAGAAAATATAGCTAAAACTAAAGAAATTGTTGCTTTAGCGCATGCAAAGAATATAACTGTAGAAGCAGAAATAGGTCATATAGGTGGCGAAGAAGATGGTGTTGCTGATACTCTTGCTTATGCTAAAGTAGAAGATGCTGTTAGATTAGCTAAAGAGACTGAAATTGATTTACTTGCTCCTGCTTTAGGTAGTGTTCATGGTATTTATAAAGGAGAACCAAAATTAGATTTTGATCGTATGATGGAAATTAAAAAATTAACTAATTTACCGTTAGTATTACACGGTGGAAGCGGTATTCCTGATGATATGATTAAAAAAGCTATTGAATGTGGTATTTGTAAATTAAATATTAATACTGAACTACAAATTGTTTGGGCTCAAGCTGTTAGAGAAAAACTAAACAATGATCAAGAAGTATATGATCCTCGTAAAATTATTGGTGCAGGACAAACCGCAATTAAACAAGCAATCAAAGAGAAAATCGAACTTTTAAATAGTACTAAAACAAATAATAACATATAATATAGTGGAGGTTGTATGAAACAAATATTAATTGAAGGGGGCCATATTCTTCGTGGTGAGATAAAGGTTAGTGGTGCTAAAAATAGTGCTGTTGCTTTAGTTCCAGCTTCGCTATTATCTGACGAAGTAATTACAATTGATAATATTCCTAATATATCGGATATCGATGCTTTAAACGATATTTTAACTTATTTAGGTGCTAAAGTAACACGTGAAAAAGAGATGATGAGAATTGATGCTACCGGTATATCTAATCGTAAGATTCCTGAGCAGATTTCTAAAAAATTACGCGCTTCTTATTATTTTATGGGAGCTTTATTAGGAAAATATCGCCATGTAGAGATGTATTTCCCAGGTGGTTGTGCAATTGGCACAAGACCTATTAATTTACATTTAAAAGCATTTGAATTATTAGGTGCAACTATTGAAGAGAAAGATAATTTATTTATTATTCATGCAGATAGATTAAAAGGAAATCACATATATTTCGATTTTCCAAGTGTTGGGGCAACAATTAATGTTTTACTAGCAGCTTGTAAAGCAGAAGGTAAAACAGTCTTAGAAAATGCAGCTAAAGAACCAGAAATAGTAAGTGTAGCTACATTTTTAAATAATATGGGTGCTAAAATAACAGGTGCCGGAACTAGTACTATTACAATTCATGGTGTTCAAAAACTAGGAAGATGTTTTATGGAAGTTATACCTGATCGTATAGAAGCTGGGACATATATTATTGCCGGTGCTTTAGTAGGGGATAAATTAAGAATTACAAATTTAATTCCTGAGCACATTGAAGCCTTACTTTCTAAACTAAAAGAAATGCATTGTCCTTTGAAAATAGGTGAGGATTATGTTGAAATTTCAGCTTCAAATGATATTAAGGCAACAAATATTAAAACACAAGGATATCCAGGCTTTCCAACTGATTTACAACAACCTATAACTACTTTGTTAACACAAGCACATGGGAAAAGTGTTTTAGAAGAAACAATATATGAAAATCGTTTTCAAAATGTGCCATATTTAAATAATATGAAAGCTGATATTACGATTGATAACCGCAAAATATATGTAAAAGGACCAACAAAATTATCAGGCCAAGTAGTAAAAGCAACAGATCTACGTGCTGGAGCTTGTCTTATTCTAGCTGGTCTTAAAGCAGAAGGTAAAACAGTTGTTACGGAAGTCGAACATGTGTTACGGGGATATGAAAATATTATTGAAAAGTTAGAAAATGTCGGTGCTAAAATAACTTTAGAAGAAATATAATAAGAGTGAAAACTCTTTTTTCTTTTGGAGGAACTATGAAAAAAATAATAGTTGTCGTTATCACTATTTTAGTTGTATTAGGTATTTATCTCTTATATAAAGATGAAAAAATATACTATGTAGATATTGGTGATAATCTTATAAGTGACAGAAGTTATGCCAATTATTTAGTTCATTATTTAAACAATAATTTAGAAAAATATGATTTTTCTTTTCAAAATAATAAATGTCAAACAACAGATTTAATTAATGCCTTTTTATATAATCAAAAGCAAAATAATAAAACAATTAAAAATCTTCTTATAAAAGCTGATATATTAACTATATCAATAGGCAATAATGAACTAAATAGACGCACCTTAGATCAGACTTATATAGATGAAATTATAAATGATATCGATATATTATTAGATTTAATTAAAACATGGTGTCGGGGAAAAATCTTTTTAATAGGTTTAAATCACGAATATGCAAGTGCTAAATTAAAAGTTTTAGCTCAAAAACACAATATAAATTATATTGATATTTATAATTATTCATCTTTGTATAAAGATGAAGATAAAATAAACTTATTAGGTCAAGAATACATTTCCAAGGAAATTATTGACAACTTGTAAAAAAAGTTGCTATAATATAGGAGCATTAATTTCTATGACTGCAAGGCAGTCATGGCGGAAGGAGATAGTTATGAAAAAGAATATTCATCCAAACTATGTTGATTGTGTAGTTACATGTGCTTGTGGTAATAGTTTTACGGTAAAATCAACAAAACCAGAAATGCATGTTGAAGTATGTAATCAATGCCATCCTTTTTTTACTAATAAACAAGGAACTACTGTAAAAACAGGAAGAGTGGAAAAATTCAACCGTAAATACGGACGTACAAATGTTGAAAAATAAAAATCAGGTTAACCTGATTTTTTAATTTTATCAATAAATTTATATAAATAATAAATAGGATTAATAGGTAAAACAAAAGTTCCAACTAGTTCAACAACAACCCCACCAAATCCCTTTTTAAACTCATAAATTCCATATTTTTTATCATCTTTATTAAAATTACCACTAATACCATAAAAATTATAGTTTTTATAGTTGTTCTTAACGGCATAATTAATAATATGCCATTGTAAGAAATAAGGACCATTAAAATGCATATATTCTTTATAATTGCCACTTATTAAATAAATAATTTCTGGTCCATAAGTAATAAACATTGCGCCACTTAAGATAATTTTTTTATCTTTTTTTAATAAGTTTTTACATTCAATTATTTTATTATTTATAGATTCTTTGGTAATATTTAATTCTTTTAATTTACCCTTATTTTTATTATTATTAGGGGTATTAGAAATCTTATCTAAAACTTGTCTATACTCTTTTTCTAGAGTATCTAAATAAGCATTTAAATCCATTTTAACAATTAAGTATTTAATATCTTCTTTAAAAGAATTATACATATTTTGATAATATGTTAAAGATTTATCTTCAAAACTATGTCTTTCACTTGTATCTTGACTTATTTTTTTAAAAATATCTAATTTTTCATAACTAAGTTGTTCAATCGAAAGACAATTTTTTAAAGAACGATTAATTAAGTTTCTCGTATTTTGTTTCATATTTTTAAAAATATCGTCGATATTTCTTGTCGTATCTAAGCAAAACATCCATTTTACTTGTTCTGAACTATTAAAATACTTATATCCTAAGTTTTTAAGTTTAGCAATAACATCAAAATTATTTTCACCATCAGGAATAATATTGCCATCGATATCTCTTTCTTGTTTAATAATATATGGTTCAATTCGTAGACAATAACCTCTATTTTCTTTGATATATTTTTTTAAATTATTAGTAAAAAAAGTTAATAATTTTTCATCGTGATAATTTGCTAAAAAACCATGAGGAGCATAAAATTCATAATAATTAAAACGTCTTTTTTTGGCTAAGAAAAGGCCAGCAGCAACAATTTTTTCATTTTCTTTAACACCTAAATAGTGTTTTTGCCAACCATAATGCTTACGCATACAAGCAGTCATAGGTGTTTGCATAAAATTTGCTTGTCTACTAGTTTCAGCAAAAGTACTGAATTCTTCTTCGGTAAGAACTTCAAACTTCATCTTATCACCTCTTTTCAATTATAAGATAAAATTATTTGATAGTCAAATAAAAAACTTTAATAAAAAACCAAAATAAGGTATAATATATTTAGGTGATATTATGAAAATAGCAGTAGCTTCAGATCATGCAGGTTTAATTCAAAAAAGTCGTGTAATGCATTATTTAGAAGGTAAAAATGAAATGTATGATTTAGGAACCAATGATATTAAAAGTGTTGATTATCCTGATTATGCCCATAAAGTATGTGAAAAAGTATTAAACAAAGAAGTTGATTTAGGTATTGTTATATGTAAAACGGGAATTGGTATGGATATTGCGTGTAATAAAGTAAAAGGCATTCGTTGTGCGAAAGCATCTAATCGTAGAGAAGCTAAATTAACACGTAGTCATAATAATGCCAATGTGCTGGCGTTACCAGCTAATATGCCTTATTATAAATTAAAAGGTATTTTAAAAGCTTTTGTTAATACACCTTTTTCAAATGAAAAAAGACATATAAGGAGGATTAATAAACTAGATGCACATTAGAACCATTTTATATATTATTGTAACACCATTGACAATATGGGCTTTAGAAGCGCTTAATATTGAGCGTTTTTTCAAAAAAAATAGAATTGGTCAGATTAAATTAATGTATATTTTATTAACTTTGGCTTTATCATATTTAGTTGTTAATTTTTTAATGGATTTTTATAATAGTTATGTTCTCCAATACTAATTTTACAAATAAAAACCTTTTTGATATAATAAATGCACTAAGGAGGACTTATGAAAGATAAAGATAATTTACAAAAACGTATTCAACAAAAATTGAAAAACAAGTTTGTTGGTAAAGTAATTTTGTGTGAAACTTTAATAGCTTCAATCGCAATTCCTACAATGATTTATGTAAATCGTCCAGTTTATGCAAAAATGGAAAAAACTATTACAAAAGAAAAAACTGTTGAACGTACTTTAAATCAAAATGAGGATTTACAAGATACATCTTTAACAATTAAATCCACATGGCAATTAAACAATAATCAACAATATGAACGTACTTATATTAATTATAATGTTGCAGATTTAAAAGAAGAAGAAATCCAAGAATTAATAAATAACGAAGATGTTTTAATGGATTTTATAATTAAAAATAAAGGGACTTCAGGTGTTGAGACAAAGACAACATTGACTGAAGAAGAGCAAAATAACAATCAAATTGATATTTCCGCACATTATTATTATGTTGATGAAAATCATCAAATAAAAGAAGATAAAACAGTAAAAAATGTTGCTGGCTTAGTAATATTTTTAGCTGCTATGGGTACTTCTGGATATGTTTTATATAATAATGATTTACTAAATAAAGAAAAGAGAGTTAATCAAAGTAAAATGTTAGGAAATCTTTCTGATGAAGAAATTAAAAATAATAATGTCAATTTAAAAAAATGTTTTGAATTATCTAGAAAAAAACAAAGAGGAGTTTAAACTCCTCTTTTTTGACAATTAATTTCTATTAAAAGACATATAATACTAATATGAAAAAGATACTTATTATTATATTCATTTTACCTTTATGTATAGCTTTGATTTTTCAAAAAAAAGAAGAAGTATTAGAACAACCAAATATAGAAGAAGAAACGACAATTAAAGTGATGTATGAAGATAATACCATAGAAGAAATATTACTAGAAGAATATCTAATTGGTGTTTTAGCAGGTGAAATGCCTGTTTCTTTTCCACTTGAAGCTTTAAAAGCTCAAGCAGTTGCCTCACGGACTTATGTTTTGTATCAAAAAGAACATAATAATAAAGAATATGATGTTTTAACTACTACATCACATCAAGTATATAAAGAAGATACTCTTTTAAAAAATAGTTGGGCTGAAGATTATGATCGCAATATAGCTAAAATTAAGGAAGCTTTAGCTAGTACGGAAGGCGAAATTATGACTTATAATGGCGAAATAATCGATGCTTTATTTTTTTCAACCGCACCAGGATATACAGAAAATAGTGAAGATGTTTTTTCTAGTTCTCTACCATACCTTCGAAGTGTTGAATCGCTTTGGGATAAACAAGCACCTAATTATGAAAGTACAAAACAATTTAGTTTAGATGAATTTAAAAATTTACTAGGTTTAGAGACATGTTCTAATATTTTAGTAGGAGAAACTAGTCAAACTGGTAGAATCAAGACATTAATTATCGATAATGTTACCATTAAGTCAAATGAAATAAGAAACAAATTAGGACTTCGCAGCACTTATTTCGACTATGATATAGTTGATAATACAATTATATTTACAACTTATGGATATGGTCATGGTGTTGGAATGAGTCAATATGGTGCGAAATATATGGCTTTAGAAGGGTACAATTACGAAGAAATTTTAAAACATTATTATACTGATATAAAAATAACAAAAGATGTATAAAAACGCTAAAATAGTTCAAACTCTTTAATGAGGTGAAATATGAAAAAGCGTAGATTTAAAAAAGAATTAATTCCTTATTTGTTAGGAGTAGGTATTATTGCAGTAGTTAGTATTGGCATCATTGTTGGATCTAATATTGAATTAGAACTACAAGATGATTACGATTATGTTTCTGATACTATTTTAGATGAAACAACACCAGTTGTAAGTGAACCAGTTGTTTTTCTAAAACCATTTACAGATGAAGATGTAAACATTTTAATTAACTACTATGATTATAATGATTTAGAAGAAGAACAACAAAACTCTTTAATCTATAGTGAAGGAACCTATATGCAAAATACAGGTGTTATCTATGGCAAGGAAGCTAGTTTTGATGTTATTGCTGTTTTAGATGGAACTGTTAATGATGTCAAAGAAGACCCTTTATTAGGTAAAATTGTTGAAATTCAACACGCTAATAATATCATTAGTGTTTACCAATCATTAGGAGAAACATCATTAAAAAAGGGTGATAGTGTTTTACGTGGACAAGTAATAGGATGTAGTGGAACTTCTAATTTAAATCCTGATTTGGGTAATCATTTACTATTTGAATTAATTATTGATGGGTCTAATGTTAATCCTGAAGAATATTATGGAAAATCAGTAGATGAATCATAAGAGCTAAGCTCTTTTTTGGTATAAATACATCTTAAAAATATATACTTTACTAGAGGTGGATGATGAATAACTTAGTTATCATGCGTGTCTTTAGTGAAGCATATTATATGTTGAAGACACAACAAACAATAAGAGAGATTGCTAAAGTATTTAATGTTTCAAAAAGTACTGTGCATAAAGATTTGCATGAAAGACTTTATGAGTGTGATAAAGAATTATATAAAAAAATTGAACAAATTATGACATATCATAAACAAGTAAGACATATTCGTGGTGGACAGTCAACAAAACTTAAATATTTAAATAATAGCTAGAAAGGAATTTATGTTTGCAAAAGATATAGGAATAGATTTAGGAACTGCTAATGTTTTAATATATTTAAAAGGACAAGGCGTTGTTTTAAATGAACCTAGTGTTGTTGCTTTAGAAAGAGATACAAAAAAAGTACTAGCAGTAGGAAGCGAAGCACGTGATATGTTAGGACGAACTCCTTTAAAAATAGATGCCATTAAACCAATGAAGGATGGCGTTATTGCTGATTATGAAGTCACAGAATTGATGCTTAATAAATTCATTGAACGTGTTAATGGCAAAACCTTTTTTATGCGTCCTCGTATTTTAATATGTTGTCCTACCAATGTTACGCAAGTAGAAAAAAATGCGATTAAAGAAGCTGCTGAAAGAACTGGAGCTAAAAAGGTTTTTATTGAAGAAGAACCTAAAGTTGCTGCTATAGGAGTAGGTTTAGATATATCAAAACCAACAGGGAATATGATTGTTGATATTGGTGGTGGAACAACTGATATTGCTGTTTTATCACTTGGTGATATAGTTACTAGTACATCTCTTAAAATAGCTGGTAATTACTTTGATGAAGAAATAAAAAAATATATTAAAGATAAATATCAACTATTAATAGGAGATCGCACTGCTGAACAAATAAAAATTCAAATAGGCACAGTTTACAAAGACAATAAAAAAGAAAAAATGTCTGTTCGCGGACGTGATATTGTAACAGGGTTACCTAATACAATTACTTTTATGTCTCGTGAAGTTGAAGAAGCTCTAAGAGATAGTATGAATGAAATAATTCGCTCAGCTAAAAATGTTTTAGAAAAGACACCTCCCGAATTATCAGCTGATATAATTGATAAAGGTATTACTTTAACTGGTGGAGGAGCTTTAATAGATGGAATAGCTTTATTACTTGAAAAAGAATTAGAAGTACCTGTTTATATTGCCGATGATCCTCTTACATGTGTAGCTATTGGGACAGGAATATTATTAGAAAATTTAGAATTAATAGATAATTAAAGGTAAATATGGTATAATGAATCTGGTGATATTATGTTAGAAATTATGCCAATGATTATTATACCTTTTTTATTTACCTTGTTTTTTGTTCCTATGGTTAGAAAAATTGCTTTTCACGTAGGGGCTTTAGATATTCCTAATGCTCGTAAGGTTCACACTGAACCAATGCCACGCTTGGGTGGTTTAGCTATTTTCTTAGGTTTTTTATTAGGTTATATTATCTATGGAACACCAAGTGCCCAGATGAATTCAATTCTAATTGGTAGTTTTATAATTGTTTTAACAGGAATCTTAGATGATATTAAACCATTAAAGGCAAGTGTTAAATTTGCTGGGCAATTAGTTGCTGCTTGTATTTTAGTATTTTATGGTAACTTCTTAATTAATAATCTTACGGCTTTCGGTTTGGAAATCAATTTTGGGCCTTTTGCTAGTATAATAACATTATTTTTTATTTTAGGATGTATTAACTGTATTAATTTAATTGATGGTTTAGATGGTTTAGCAGGAGGTATTAGTTGCATTTATTTTTTAACAATAGGAATTATTAGTGTAATTAAAGGCTCTACAGGACTAGAATTTATTCTAACATTTATTATGTTAGGTTCAACTTTAGGTTTTTTAGTTCATAACTTTAATCCTGCTACTATTTTTATGGGTGATTCAGGATCGATGTTTTTAGGTTTTATTATCGCAACTATAGCTTTATTAGGATTTAAAAATGTAACTTTAACATCACTAATCATACCACTTCTTATATTAGCAATTCCTATTTTAGATACTTTGTTTGCTATTATTAGACGAATGCTTAAAGGAGAACCAATATCAACACCTGATAAATTTCACATTCATCATCAACTATTAAAACGCAATCTTACTCAACGTCAAACAGTTTTAATTATTTATTTAATCAATGGTTTATTCGCTTTTGCATCTATTGTCTATATTTTAAAAGATGCAAATTTAGGTTATTTTATCTATGGTATATTATTAGTTATTGTTACATTATTTGTTATAAAGACAAATGTAGTATATGATACTAAAGAAATAAAAAAGAAAATACATTTTAAAAAGAAAGAAAAATAATCTTTCTTTTTTTTGCCATAATAATACTGGTGATTATTATGTTAACAGATATTTTTAAAACAGATTGGATTGAAGTATTAGATGTTATTATAAGGAGTTTATTATCTTTAATAACTCTTTTCTTAGTAACTAAAATGTTAGGGAAAAAACAAGTCTCACAACTTAGTTTATTTGACTATGTTATTGGTATATCGATCGGTAATTTTGCAGCTGAAATGACAATTAATACAGAAAGTCAGTATATGAATGGGATAGCTTCTGTAGTTATGTTTGGTTTAGTTGCATACATTGTTTCAGTCGCAACTATGAAAAGTATTATTTTAAGGCGTTATTTCATGGGTGTGCCAACAATTTTAATCCAAAAAGGTAAGATTTTAGAAAAAAACATGCGAAAAGTAAAATTTGACATGAACGATCTTTTAGAAGAATTAAGAAATGCAGGATATTTCAATATTGCGGAAGTAGAATATGCGATAATGGAAGCAAATGGTAAAGTAAGTGTCTTGCCCAAAGTGGCTTATAAACCAGTTACGACAAAAGATATGAAATTAAAAATTGCACAAGACAGTTTAATAGCTAATGTTGTAATAGATGGTAAAATAATGAAACAAAACTTAAAAAACATGCATAAAGATGAACAATGGTTAAATAAACAATTGAAAAATAAAGGATATCATGACTATCAAAATTTAATTTTAGTTACTTTAGACGAAAATGGTAAAATAGAAATATATGAAAAGAATTTTGACTTAAAAGCACACGATATAATGGAATAACTAGTCAATAAACGTGTCAACTAGATAGACGAAAGACAAAATATTTGTTATACTAAAAATAGGTGATAGTATGACAGAAAATAAATTGAAACACTTTTGTGCTTCTGTTATTTTAATTGACCCCAAAACAAAAAAAATACTTCTAGTCCGTCATAAAAAATTTGGAAAATGGGTTCAACCAGGAGGTCATATTGAAGAAGAGGAATCTCCTGAAGAATGTGCAATTCGTGAAACGTATGAAGAAACAGGTTTAAAAATTCGCCTTATTGGTGAGCATTTTCCTAGAGAAGATGATTTTTTAAAACCATTAGCAGTTTTAAAAAATCGTAATAAAGAAGGATATATTCATATTGATTTTGTCTATTTAGCAGAACCTTTAACTCAAAAAATAGATCTTTCTAGTGATGAAAATACTGATGTTAAATGGTTTAGTCGCAATGAACTTGAAAACATTTCTGTTTTCAATGATATAAAAATAACTATGGATTATGTTTTAGCTAACGTATTAAAATAATATGGAAATATATATTAGTATATTATTATCTATTGCGACACTTATTATTACGATTTTAACAACTATTTATACTGTTAATAAACGAATTGAAAATGAAAAAAGAGAAACCCACATGCCATATATTATTTTAGAAAAAGTACTATCTTTAAAAGAAATCGATAAACATAAATACTATTTAACTTTTTATGGTCGCAATTATAATTTGCGAAAACCCAAAAAAACAGATATAACATATATTCCTATAGAAATTGCGCTTAAGAATATCGGTTATGGAGTAGCTACAAATATCAAATTTTATGACTTATTAACGGGAAAACCTATTGAAGGAACCCAAGAAAGTGATAAAGAAGCCAATCAAAAATTATTTACTACTTTGGATGCTGGGGTTAACGAAATCAAAAAAATCCAAGCTCAATTGATTGGAAGTATTTTAACTAAAAGAAAAACAGTGATTGAAGAACACAACCGCATTTTATGTGTGTATAAAGATTTAAATGAACATGTTTATACTTTTATCTTCTGTATTAATATTAAAGACGATGATAACTATGATTTCTTTGCTTATCAACCTTCAAGTAAAAGTTATAAAAGATGGATTAAAGAAAATAATAATGAATATAAAAATATCTTAAAAAAATATAGTGAATAAGAGTAGTCAACTAAGACTACTCTTTATTTTTCTTTTAATTTTATTTTTTATTTTCCTACGATATTTAGGACTAATCATCATTATAATAACAACAATAACAATAAGTAAGATAATAACATATATCGGTGTTTGTTCTTCATGAACCTCATTATTCCATATTCCTAATAAATTAGCTTCAGCAATAGCTTGATGATCTTTAAGTAAACTAGTGTATTTATAATCATCATATAAATACGCTACTTCGGCATATCCTAATTTAATAAGTTCATCTTGCAAGAGAACATCGTCAATCCAAACCCAAGCAAGAATTCTACCATATTTATCGATTTTGTTACCTTCTTCATATTCTAATAAAATCTTTTTAGCTTTTTTAAGACTATTACAGGTAAAATCACTAGCTTCTTTACCATAAGGTTCTTCACCTTTGGTTGGATGAACAGTTTCAGGTGTATCAATAGCTAAAAAACGGGCACTTTTGACTTCATCATCAATAATAAACTTAGCTGTATCACCATCAACACAACTATCAAAAAGAACTTCTTCTTTTTCTAAAGCATCAACATTTCCAATCACTGAAAAGAAGAGAAATAAAAAGATTAAAAACCTTCGCATTATACCACCTTATTAATTATATCATAACTTAGTATTTACATAAATGCTAGATTTATGATATAATTCACTGGTTGAGAAGAGGTTTTTTTGTATGAAAATTAGAAATATAGCAATCATTGCTCATGTCGACCATGGTAAGACGACATTAGTTGATAAACTACTACAGATGTCAGGAACATTTCGTGATAATGAAAATATTACTGATCTATCAATGGATTCTAATGCTCTTGAAAAAGAAAGAGGAATTACAATTCTAGCTAAAACAACAGCCATAAATTATGATGGATATCGCATTAATATTTTAGATACACCAGGGCATGCTGACTTTGGTGGTGAAGTAGAAAGAATTATGAATATGGTTGATGGGGTATTACTTGTTGTTGATGCCTATGAAGGAACGATGCCACAAACACGTTTTGTTTTAAAAAAGGCTTTAGAAGCAGGCGTAACACCAATTGTTGTTGTAAATAAAATCGATAAACCAACTGCACGTCCTAAAGAAGTAGTTGATGAAGTTCTTGATCTATTTATTGAACTAGGAGCAGATATCGATCAATTAGATTTCCCAGTTATTTATGCTAGCGCTTTAGCAGGTACCTCTAGTATTCATCCAGAAATTGAAAGTCAAGAACCAACTATGAATTATATTTTAGACGCTATTATAAGTTATATTCCTGCACCTAATGTTGATATCGATGGCGCATTTCAATTTCAACCGGCTTTATTAGACTATAATGATTATGTTGGTCGTATTGGAATAGGTCGTGTTAAAAGAGGAAAAATAAAAGTAAATGAAATGGTATCATGTGTTAGACGTGATGGAACAATTAAACAATTTCGTATTCAAAAAATGTTTGGTTATTTAGGATTAAAACGCATTGAAGTAACAGAGGCTAAAGCTGGAGATATAGTTGCGATTGCTGGTCTTTCAGATATCGAAGTAGGGGAAACTGTATGCTCTTTAGATTGCATAGAAGCACTTCCATTACTACGTATTGATGAACCAACCTTACAAATGACTTTTGGCGTTAATACTAGTCCTTTCTGTGGTCGCGATGGAAAACTCTTAACAGCTCGTAAAATCGAAGAAAGATTGCTGAAAGAAACAGAAAGAGATGTTAGTTTAAAAGTAAAACCTAACGATTCTGAAAGTTTTATTGTTTCTGGACGTGGTGAATTACACCTATCTATCTTAATTGAAAACATGCGCCGTGAAGGATTTGAATTACAAGTATCAAAACCTGAAGTTATCAAAAAAGAAATCGATGGTATCATGTGTGAACCTTTTGAAGACGTTCAAATAGATGTTCCTGAAGAATACGTAGGTTCAGTTATTGAAGCTTTAGGAAATCGTGAAGCGATTATGGAAAATATGCATAATCAAGGAAATCAAGTAAGATTATCCTATACAGCACCATCAAGAGGATTAATTGGTTTTTCAACAGAATTTATGACTCTTACAAAAGGATATGGAGTATTAAATCACACATATAAAGAGTATCGTCCAATGGCTGGAAATACAGTTGGAGAAAGAAAACTAGGTGTTTTAGTTTCAATGGAAAATGGTAAAGCAACAGCTTATGCCTTAGGACAATTAGAAGATCGTGGGGTTATGTTTATTGAACCAGGCGATGAAGTATATGAAGGTATGATTGTTGGAGAACACACTCATGATAATGATTTAGCTGTAAATGTCGTTAAAGGAAAAAAACTTACAAACACACGAGCTTCTGGTAGTGATCATACAGTTGTTTTAAAAAGACCTCGTAAAATGTCATTAGAAACATGTCTAGATTATATTAACAGTGATGAATATGTAGAAGTAACGCCTCATAGTTTTCGCTTACGCAAAATGATTCTAAACACAGAATTACGTAAAAAAGCAGATGCTAAAAAGAACAATTAGTTCTTTTTTTTCAGTTATGGTATAATTGAAGTGGTGATAAAATGATTTGTAAAAATTGTGGTAGAGAAATAGATAGTAATCAAAAAGTATGTCCAAAATGTGGTGAATTACTTGGAAAAAAACATGAAAAACAAAAAAATATTGATACTAAAAACATCAGTATCAATATATTAGTTTGTCTTATGGGTTTTCTTTTTCCTATCATGGGTATAATTATTTATATAATTGCAAATAGAAAACAACTAGTTAACTCTAACGCATTGTTAATATGTTCTATTATTGGTCTAGTATTCCAAATTATATTTTAAGAGCTATGCTTTTTTTTTGTTAAAATAGAAATAATTTTTTGATTATCATATCCATCATAATTTAATAATTTACTAAACATACTAATATCATTAAATCCTGGGAGAGTATTTATTTCATTAATATAGATTTTGTCTGCTAAAAAGAAATCAATCCGAGCTAAACTGTGACAATCTAGAAAAGTAAATATTTGATAGGCATATTTTTTAATCATCGCAATTTGGTCTAATGTTATATTAGCAGGAATAATAAGTTCTGTTTCTTTCTGATATTTACTTTCATAATCATAAAAACCAGCACTTTTAACTTCCCCAATACTACTAACAATAATATCTTCTTCGTTTTCTAAGACTGCACATTCTAACTCACGAGCATCAATCCACTTTTCCACAATAATTCTTTTGTCATATTGAAAAGCCAAATCACATGCTTTTTTTAATTCATCAATATTATTAATTTTACTAATACCTATACTAGATCCACCATTACATGGCTTAACCATAACTGGAAAATCTTTAACATCGTTTGGATATTCTGTGTAAATTTTATATGGGACAACTGGTATATCTAAGCCATCCATAATAGTTTTAAATATACCTTTATCCATGCCAGTAGAACTACTTAAAACACCACATCCAACATACGGAATATCAAGCGTTTCTAAAAAACCTTGGATACAACCATCTTCCCCATATTTCCCGTGTAAAACTGGAAAAACAAGATCATAATTATAAACTTCATTGATGTTTTCCACAACAATACTATTTTCTAAATCATCTTTATCTAGTATTCCACAAGTTTTATAAAACTTGTGATTTTTTATGCACCAAACATCATAATTATCAAGATATTTGATGATGTTTCTAGCGCTATTTATAGATATTTGGTGTTCACTAGAATCTCCACCACATAAAACTAATATTCTCATTACATCACTCCTGTATATTATATGAACAAAAAAAGAGATTAATCTCTTTTCATCTTTAAATAATGTTCTTTTAATTCTTTGAAACGTTGATAATGTACTATTTCTCTTTGTCTTAAAAAACTAAGAGGACCTAAAACATTAGGGTCATCAGTTAAATCCATAAGATGTTCATAAGTAGCACGAGCTTTTTGTTCGGCCCCTAAATCATTTTCTAAATCTGCCATATAATCACCAGTACTAGATACATAGGCAGAAGTAAAAGGAACACCATTAGCATCTGCCAACTGTATAGATATCCCATTTTGACCATAGAACCCTTCTAGACCAGCTTCCTTAATTTCTTCTACACTAGCGCCCTTCATCAATTGATAAACCATAGTTTGAATCATCTCTACATGTCCTAACTCTTCAGTACCAATATCTGTAAGTAAGCTTTTCCCTAAATCATCAGGCATATTATAACGTTGCGCTAGATACTGTAAAGAAGCTGCTAGTTCACCGCCAGGGCCACCACATTGTGTTAAAATTGCTTTTGCGAGTTTTAAATCACGTTTATCTATACATATTGGATATTCTAATTTTTTAACATATTTCCACATAAAATCACCTAATATTCCCATGGCCATGGTGAATTATTCCATAACCAAGAATTTCCTTTCAAAGAATTACTATTTGTATTTAATGGGCCATACATTTTTTCATATTCATCCATTATTAACTTTTGTTCATCTAAAAAGCGATTATATAAATTGATCATTTCTCTATCATTTGGATGAGTATCTAAATATAAATTAATATCTACAAGAGCAAAAGAAAGACTATCTAAATATGTAAGCATATCTGCTTGTTCATTTTCAGGTTTTATTTCAATAGGTTCTCTTAATTTATAGCCATTATATAAATCAGGAAACATATTACCACGAATAAAACCATTATATGAATTATATAAATCATTAGGATTAACATGTTGAATATAGTTACATTTTATATAATTGTTTGTGCTATTGTTCATATATTTTCCTCCTAATTTAATAGTATGTATTTACATCCAATTTGTATAGGTTATTACCTAATTAATAAAAAAATCAAAAAAGACTTGTCAAAAGACTAAATTATTGATAAAATAACTATGCAATTTGGCGAGTATGGTGAAGGGGTTAACACGGTGGATTGTGGTTCCATTATGCTAGGGTTCGAATCCCTATACTCGCCCCAGATTGTATA
>CALVXF010000014.1 GCA_944368875.1 uncultured Bacilli bacterium | reverse complement strand
TGTCAAAAGACTAAATTATTGATAAAATAACTATGCAATTTGGCGAGTATGGTGAAGGGGTTAACACGGTGGATTGTGGTTCCATTATGCTAGGGTTCGAATCCCTATACTCGCCCCAGATTGTATAAAAAAAGCTAACTATTAGTTAGCTTTTTTGCATTAAAAAACCTGTTTTAATTAAACAAGTTTTTTAATTATTTACAAGTTGCACCCATTGTGGTGTACATATTTTGTAATCCTTCTAGAGTTAATTGATTATCTTCATTTGTATAATTTTTCATAGAAGGTTGATCACTCAATAGTTTTTCAAGATCTAAAGCTGTGTAATCAATAGTTACTGTAGAAACGACTTTGCCAGTTTCTTGATCAACATCAAACACATAGCCACCATATGCTTCATTCATTGTTTCATAAGTTGTGTTTAAAGTTTCACTCATTGTATTAAGTAATGTTTCGTTTTCACTTGTTATCACTTCTACGGTTTTAACACTTTTCGCGATTTTGCCATCAGTAGTTATTTCATATGTAGATTCAATTTGATAATTGCCCAAAACATTATTTTGACTTAATGTACATTTTACTACATAGTCTTTCTTTTCTTGGCAACCTGAGACTACAAGCATACATATTAGTAAAAGTCCTAATGGTAAATACTTTTTCATTATCCCTCTCCTCCTTATTAATAGAATATCATTTTTTGTTTTTATTAGCAATTGTTTTATGATTAGTTTTTAAATTATCATCATATAAATTGACATGCCAAATAATCTATAAGAATAAAGTTTGATACTTTATTTTTTATGTGCTATAATCTATTAGCGAAAGAGTGATTTTATGTTAGATATAATTGTTGATACAATATTAGATAGTCTTAAAATATTACCATTTTTATTTGTTGCTTTTTATATTATGGAATATATTGAGCATAAATTTAGTGACAAAAGTAAAGAACTAGTTGTTAAATCAGGTCGTTTTGGCCCAATTTTGGGAGCTATTTTAGGTGCTTTTCCACAATGTGGTTTTAGTGTTGCAACCACTAATTTTTATGCTACTAGAATTATGACAGTTGGTACTTTAATTTCTATTTATTTATCTACTTCTGATGAGATGCTACCTATTATGTTAAGTCATGGAGTGGAAGTTGGAACAATTGTTAAAATAATAGGTCTTAAAGTTTTAATAGGAATGGTTTGTGGTATTGTTATTGATTTCATATTACGAAAAAAACAAAAGTTGGATGAACAAATTCATGATTTTTGTGATGATGAACATTGTGGATGTGAACATAGTTTATTATTATCTACAATCAAGCATACTTTAAATATACTTTTATTTATTTTTATTACAACTTTTATATTAAATGTCGTTATGCATTATTTAGGTGAAGATGAATTACGTAATTTATTTATGCATGATAAATTCTTTGGTCCAATTTTAGGTAGCCTAATAGGTTTAATTCCTAATTGTGGAGCGAGTGTTATTATAACTGAGTTATATTTAAGTGGAAATATTACCTTTGGTAGCGCTATGGCTGGTTTACTTACTGGTAGTGGAGTTGCCCTTTTAGTTTTATTTAAAACAAATAAAAAGTTTAAAGAAAATTTATATATTTTGTTATGTCTTTATTTAATTGGTGTTAGTGCAGGCGTGTTACTTGATTTTTTAGGAATTGTAATTTAAAGGACTTTTTCTTTTTAAAACACATTATAAATGGTATAATAATAAAGAAAGAATGGATTGATATGAATGAAGATAGAAAAATTGAGTAGTAAAGAATATGAAGAATTTGCTTCTAATCATCCTTATTTGACTTTTCATCAAAAAGAATATTGGGGTAAACTAAAGAAGACTAATGGTTGGAATTATGAATTAGTTGGTGCTAGAAGAAATGGCAAAATAGTTGGTGCTACTTTATTGCTTTATAAAGTATTTCCTTTTAATTTAAAATTGTTTTATGCACCACGTGGTTTTTTACTTGATTTTGATGATTTTGAATTATTAGATATGTTTACTTCAGCAATTAAAAGATATATTAAAAAACAAAAAGGTTTTATGTTAAAAATAGATCCTTATGTCGAATATAAAAGTCGTGATATTGATGGGGATATTGTTGAGGGAATAGATCATACTGGGCTTGTTAATAAAATGAAAGAGTTAGGATATCAACACTATGGTTTTAATAAAAACATTACTAAAGAATTACAACCTAGATGGTTATTTGTTCTCGATTTAAAAGGCAAAACAGAAGATAAGATTTTTGCTGATTTTAATCGTCATTATCGCAAAGCCATCCGAAAAGCTTTAAAGTTAGGTTTAACTGTTGAACAAGTGGATAAGTCTGGTTTGGAAGACTATAAAAAGATAATGGAACATACTAGCGAACGAAGAGGTTTTGTCGATCGTCCATATTCTTATTATGCCAATATGTATAATATTATAGGCGATGATTTAGTAATTAACATTTGTTATTTAGATTTGGTAAAAGGTATTACTAATTTAGAAAATGAAATTGCTGAGATTAAAGGTTATCAAGATATAAAAGATAATCATCTAGAACAAATTGCCAAAGATGAAGAAAAAATATTGGAATATCGTCAATTACAAGAAGAGTTTGGTGATCGAATTCCTCTTGCTGGAACGATGTCAATTGTCTGTGGTAAAGAGTATTTAAATTTATTCGGTGGAGCATACGAAAGATTTATGAAATATGATGCTCAATACCTAATTAAATGGGAAACAATAAAAGATGCTTTAAATCGTGGCTCAGAGATATATAATTTTTATGGTATTACAGGTAATTTTGATAAAGATAATCCAATGTATGGTATTTATGAATTTAAAAGAGGTTTTCATGGACGAGTTGTTGAATTAATTGGTGAATTTGATTTAGTTATTAGTCGTCCTAAATACTATTTGTATAGTATCTTAATTAAAATATATAAATTAGTGAAACGTATAATCAAACGCTAAAATATGAAGTGAGGTTAATATGAAGAAAAATACTTTTATAGAAGGAGCTTTTATTGCCACCTTAGGAATTGTTATATGTAAAATAATAGGTTTATTATATGTTATACCTTTTTATGGTTTGATTGGTTCGCAAGGTGGAGCATTATATAGTTATGCCTATTCTATTTATGCTATATTCTTAAGTTTGTCAAATAGTGGTATTCCTGTTGCGGTAAGTAAAATTGTCAGTGAATATAATGCCTTAGGTTATGTTAAGGCAAAAGAAACAGCTTTTAAAATAGCATCAACTCTAATAATTTTTATGGGATTTTTCTTCTTTATCGTTTTAATTATATTTGCTCCTAATATAGCTCATGTTATTATTGGTAATATTGAAGGTGGTAATACTCTAGAAGGTGTAACTTTAGTTATCAGAATTGTAGCAACTGCATTATTGATTGTACCTATTGAAAGTGTTACCCAAGGTTATTTCCAAGGACATAAAATTATGTTTCCACCATCTATGGCTAATGTTATTGAGCAATTATTCAGGGTAATTGTGATTGTTGCAGGTAGTTATGTTGCTCTTGAGGTTTTTCACTCATCATTAGAAACGGCTGTTGGTATTGCTGTATTTGGAGCAACTATTGGTTGTTTAGTTGCCTATTTTTATTTGCTACGTGTACTTCATAAAAAGAAAGATCAAATTAAAGAAATTGCGAACGTAAATCCCGATGAACCAACTATTTCTAAAAAAGAGATATTAAAAAAGATTGTTGCTTATGCGCTACCTTTTATTATTATTGATTTGATGCGTTCAGGTTATGGTATTATTGATTCTCTTACTGTTGTTAAATCAATGGTTAATTTAGGTTATAGTGTTCAAGTTGCTGAAAGTAGTATTGGTGTTCTAGCAACCTGGGGAACTAAATTAAATATGATTGTTGCATCTATTGCCTTAGGTATTACAACGAGTTTAATTCCTAATTTAGTTAGTAGTTATACTAAAGGTAATTTAAAAGCAGTTAATCGTAAGATTAATCAATCATTTGAAGCGATTATGTTTATTGCTCTACCTATGGTTTTAGGTTTATCTTTTTTAGGTCAACCTGTATGGAATGTCTTTTATGGTTATGATCCTCTATGTATTAAAATTATTAGAGTATATGTATTACAATCATTTATTTTTTGTATCTACAGTATTAGTTTAAATACAGCACAGTCTTTAAATAATAGTAAAATCGCTTTAAGTGGCTTATTCGGTAGTTTTTTATGTAAGGCATTATTCAATATACCTATTATGTATTTAATGGTTAAAATAGGTAGTGAAGCTTATTATGGACCAATTGTCGCAAATATTATAATTCAAGGTGGCGTTTCTTTAATAATGTTATATGCATTAAAGAAAAAACATGGATTTAATTATGGTCGTATTTTTAAAACTATGGGCAAGATTATTTTTTCTTTATTAATTATGCTTATTATATTATTTGGTCTAAACTTTATCTTCCCTGTTAATGTAACAGATAGAACATTATCATTATTTGTTATTATTATCTATACT
The DNA here is from genome assembly GCA_944368875.1 of uncultured Bacilli bacterium. Taxonomy (GTDB): domain Bacteria; phylum Bacillota_I; class Bacilli_A; order RF39; family UBA660; genus CALVXF01. The sequence goes on along the minus strand of CALVXF010000014.1, from coordinate 272 downwards.
ATAGTTGGAGCGATAACATATATTGTAACATCACATAAAACAGGATTGATAAAAGACGTCTTTGGTGAAGAGTTAGTTAATAAAGTTTTAATTAAATTACATTTAAGAAAAGCATAATCGCTTTTCTTTTAATTTTAAAAAAAAATTAGCACTTTCTATTGACAAGTGCTAAAAAAGTGGTATAATGATAATTGAAAGGAAGGATAGATATGGATTTAATGCCAAGAGGTTTTTATTTAGATAGCATTTTTAATGATTTAGTTTCTAAAGGA
>CALVXF010000013.1 GCA_944368875.1 uncultured Bacilli bacterium | reverse complement strand
TCACCCTTTCTTACCTTTAATATGGAACTTCTAAAATTGCATCTAAACGATTCCATATATTAAAATCTATAATTTCATTATTCAAAGCCGCTGCAGTATGCTTTGTTTTTATAAGTATACTCACTTTCGGTGGTAACTCATGAACATCATAGATTTCAATCGTATATTGTTGTGCCAAAGATGCATCTTCAGCAAATCTTCTAATAAAATTTTCAACAAATTTTTCTCTATCGATTCGAATATTACCAGTTGATGTATATGTACCAAGATCAAATGCATCAATCATGGCCGCTTCGGTAGTTTCCTTTAATAAATTGTAATTATGTTCATCAGTGTTGGTAAGTGTTTGGAAGAGATTGATTAAAACAATCGTAATAACACCTAACATAACTATAAATATCATCCAATACGACTCTTTCATCTAATCCCCCCTACTTGCAGATATACCTTTACATGCATACCAATCTTTACTTACTCCACAACCAGTAGCATATTTTTTTACAAAATCACTACGGCATTGACGATCATTTTTACATGTTAAATTAAAATCATCATATGAATTAGTTTTGTTATATTTTCTAATTTGACCAATTGTATCAGCATCTAAATCAATTACATACATTGGATCCATATCATATATATCATATTCTTTTACGCCACGATTATTTGTTATATATTTATCAACATAATGATCACGATCTTTACTAGTTCCACCACGATATGCCCAGTTAGAATAGTAATACCAATTATTATTAGACCAAATACGATTTAATTTTTCAACTCCAGGGAAAGCCTCATCAGCAAGAAGTGAGATTGGACGATAAATTACTATACTACTTCCACCAGGACAATTATCAATCTTACATTCATTATAACTCTTCCCTGTTGCCATACAATTTCTTAAATCTTGTGTCATAGGACTATCATGACAAACACCATCTTCACAATCTTGTGGACAATAAGGATCTCCTGTACAATATTTTTTATAATAATCTTCACGTGTACCTTTATCAAGTGATTGATCATATAAAACCATTGCACAACATTTTTGCTTTGTAACTAAATCAGTAGTTTCTAAATCAGCTGGATATTCACATGATTCTCCAGGTGTTGGTGGTGTAATAGGACACCAACCTTTAGCAACTAACTCTTTATATACACTACTATTTTCACCATATTGATTTGCAACCATTTCACAACAATCTTCACCATTAGGTCCACTATCTAATTTACCATCACCATTTAAATCTAAGAAATGATTTTTTTCATTAATATCACATTTATTTGGAATTGGTCCATCACCATCATCAACTTCATATTTACATGTATAGTTTCCACTTTCATTTGAGAATTTATTGGAAACGACTGAAAGATTACTATATTTAATCGTAATATCATATTTATTACCATCTTTTGCTTCTTCACTTACTAATAATTTTGAAGAGCCAGTATCAAGAATTCCATCTGATGCATCAATGTCACTATCACCAGGTTTATAATCATATAATAATTCACCAGTTTTTTTATTAACATATTGATATAATCCATCAGGTAATACATATCTTAAATTTGTAGAAATTGTTAATGCTTTATTTGTTATTTGTGATGCAAGTGAATTTAACATTGAAACAACATTACTTACATTAATATTACTTACATTCATAGAACAATTTTGACAATTTTTACTATATGTGGAATTACCAGTATCTAGTTTTAATGTTCTAGGTCCAAGTGTTGTTTTTCCATTATTATAACTTAATTCTAATTTTGGATCTAATTTTTTTACATAACTATCATAGAATTTTGTAAGAGAACTTTCAGAAGAACATTCTTTTAAGGCATTTACCAAACTTTGTTTCTTAGTTGCATTTCCTTTATTGAAATCATTTAACCACTCTTGTTGTCTAAAACGAATCTTACATGTTCTTGTAGTTTCAATTGTTGCTTTATAATCATTATTAGTACTTGGCCATACAAATGTCCCACCAGGAGCTAAAATACCTGTATAATTTCCAGGAAATTTTGCAGTTATATCATCTATACAATATACTTCACAATATTTTGTACCTATTGTACCAACTTTATATTTATTACGAACTGATTCTCTTGAGCTATAATCGTATTTACTTGCATTTGTTCCGGAAACTCCTTTGTATAAACATTCAAAACTTGATTCATCTGTTAATTTTACACTTTCAGTAGAACCACAAGCATTAATAGTAGATGAAGTTTCAACTGGACAAGCACCACATATTGGATACAATTTAGTTACGTAATCCTCTCCATATTTATCAATCATTTGTTCACAACACAACGCTGTTTTATCATTAGATTTATAATCTTGGTCATCACTGCCATCTACAACGTGGAAATGTTCTGGATTATTTATATCACAAACAGGGCCTTTTATCATCTCAGACATATAAAATATACCAACACCATTACCATTATATTTACCACTTCTTTTATTATATAAATTGGTATCTTTTTGATAATCACTACATTTTCCATTTTTTAAAAATTGACTTTTTGCATATGCTACTAAGGTATCACCACTATCAAGAGTAACCCCATTGTTTTTACTACCACCAGTTAAATAAGAACCACCATAACAAGCTGAAGTTCCTAAATAACTTTTGGCTACTAATGATAAATTATACCTACAAGTTCCCTCACCAGAACCAGGACATCTATTACTTTGAATTAACTTAGCTAATTCTGTAGCTGTTCCATAATAAACTTTTCCAGATGCAACTACTACTAAAGTTGGCTCAACTAAAATATAATGTTGATTATAATTACTTTGACTATCTCTATCATATCCAGTTTTTACTATCCATTTTTCATATAATGAATTTGTTTTAGCAATTGACGTAAAATATTCCGCCATAGTTTTTCCATTCAATAAAACACCTTCATCAGTATGAAACGTTACTGTGGCAGGAGATTTAATTATACTCAACCCAGGATTTTTCTTCCAACTTAAATTACCATCAATTACCCCACCTTTATGTCTATCTTTTGATGCGTTCATATATACATCATTATTTTTAATAGATGTAAAATTTACAAAATCAACAGTATGTGTGCCAGAAACCATTTTCCCATTTCTATCCACAACAGTCATTCTAACACCAGCAGCATGTTCACCATTTTGCCAACCCGGTATTTTTCCTTTTTCACTTGTTACAGAGCCAGCAACACTTCCAGAAGATCCAGACCAAATATCGCTACTTTCGGCTAAAAAATTATTATATGGAAAAACAAGTAAAATTCCAATAATAAACATTAAACCATATTTAATTTTAAACTTTTTCATAAAACACCTACCTTAAAATCCAAAAGAATCCCTTTTTCTTCTTACATATATTATATAAATAATAGCTATTACAAATAGTGCTATAAAAATATAATAATATTGATATATAAATTCTAATATTGGATTTAATTCTCCATTATCTTTTGTTTCAGTTTTATCTGGTTGATTTAAACTATTTTTATAGTCTGTAACTTCTTTAACAA
>CALVXF010000012.1 GCA_944368875.1 uncultured Bacilli bacterium | reverse complement strand
GTGCAACAGGAGAAACTGGAGCAACGGGACCAACCGGACCAACCGGACCAACCGGGCCAACTGGACCAACGGGACCAACTGGAGCAACCGGGCCAACTGGACCAACGGGACCAACTGGAGCAACTGGTGCAACAGGAGCAACTGGAGCAACAGGAGCAACTGGAGCAACGGGACCAACCGGACCAACCGGGCCAACTGGACCAACGGGACCAACGGGAGCAACTGGAGCAACTGGTGCAACAGGACCAACCGGAGCAACAGGACCTGCCAACATTCAAGCTTATGGTGGATTATATAATTCAGCACCTCAAAATTTAGCGGTTCAGTTACAAAATGCTTATTATCCTGTAACTTTTGATAGAACAACACCTTCATCTAATGTAACTTTAGGCGATAATAAAATAACTATTCAACAATCAGGAAATTATGAAATATATTATAATTTATTAGTTTCTACAAGTTCACCAGCAACACTTAAATCGTCTGTAAGTCGTAATGCTATTAACTTATTACCAACACAAGCTACGGGTTCTATTAATCCAGCGCAAAATACTACTACTAGATTAACTGCTTCTACTATTTTTGCTCTTAATGCAGGTGATATTTTAGAATTAGCTGTTGCAGTTACTTCTGCTGTAAATAATTCAATCACATTAACTATTGCTGAAAACGGTAATGCTTCTTTTATTGTTTTTAAATTATAGAGGTTAGTAATTATGAAAATATGTGTATATACTATTGCTTTAAATGAAGAACAATTCGTTGAAAGATGGATAGAGTCTGCTAAAGATGCTGATGCTATATATGTTTTAGATACTGGCTCTACAGACAATACAGTTAATTTATTAAAACAAATGGGAGTTAATGTTGCGGTTGAAAAAATTACACCATGGCGTTTTGATGTGGCAAGAAATAAAGTTTTAGATATGATTCCTAATGACTTTGATGTATGTATTAGTCTTGATTTAGACGAAGTTCTTATGCCAGGTTGGAAAAATGCAATTAAAAAGATTTGGAAAAAAGGCATTACTACACGTCTTAGATACATATATAATTGGAGTTTAGATGAAAATAATAGGCCATTAGTTAGTTTCTATTGTGATAAAATTCATTCCCGTCAAGGTTATAAATGGACACATCCTGTTCATGAAGTTTTAAAAAGAATTGATGGTTTAGAAGTTTTTGTTCAAACTGATGAATTAATTATCAATCATTATCCTGATTCTCAAAAATCACGCTCATCTTATTTGCCATTATTAGAAATGTCAGTTTTAGAAGATCCCCAAGATGATCGTAATATGCATTATCTAGGTAGGGAGTATATGTATTATGGTGAATTTAGAAAAGCTATTAAAACCTTAAAAAAACATTTGAAACTAAAGACAGCTACTTGGAAAGATGAAAGAGCAGCATCAATGCGTTTTATTGCTAGATGTTATAAGATGCTTGGTAATTATCGTTTGTCTAATCGTTGGTATAAACTTGCTATAGCTGAGGCTCCGTATTTACGTGATGCATATATTGAAAAGGCAATGTTAGATCATCAACAAGCTAAATATTTGGATGTGGTTAAAGAAGTTTTAGAAGCTTTAACTATAAACAATAAAAGCAATAGTTACATAAATGAAGTGTTTAGTTTCAATGAAACACCTTATGATTTATTAAGTATAGCTTTTTATAATTTGAAGATGTATGATCTATCACTAATCTTTATTAATAAAGCTTTAGCGATTAATCCTAAAGATGAACGCCTTTTAAATAATAAAAAAATAATTGAAGAAAAAGTCGTATGACTTTTTTCTTTACAATTAAATATAAATAAATTGTACAAATAAAATTAAAAATGATATAATTATATAGATAGTTATGAGGTGTTCTATGAAAGAATTCTTTAATAATTTAAAACCCAAAATAAATAAGTTATTTAAAAGAAGCAAAAAAGAATTAATACGTTATTCAAGAAGACTTAATAAAGAATTTAAAAAATATTTAAGTACTAATATTTTATTTATTACTTTTGTTGTCAGTTCTTTAATAAATACTACTATGCTTCGTTTTTTTACTGTAAAAAATTATTTTGATTTTAGTCCAATGCTTGCTGATTTAGCAGTTATTGTAATAGTGGGAGCGTTTGGGTATTTTATTAAACCTAAACATCAATTTAAGTATTATTTTAGTTTTAGTGTATTTATAACTCTTTTATGTTTTATTAATAGTATGTATTATAAAAACTATTTATCGTATGCGAGTGTTTCTTTGCTAGCGACATCACTTCAATTAATTGGCGTTAGTGATGCTGTAGTTGAAAATATTATGGAGTTAAAAGATTTTTCTTTCTTTTGGCAGATAGCATGTATGTTATTTGTTCATTATACATTAAAGAAACGAAATTATTATGAACATGTATCTAAAATTGAAGTAGGAAAAGTAAGAGCTCTAAACACAATTGTAGTAGGATTAATCCTAATTGGCTTTTTTATTTCTACTTTAAATAGTGTTGATATTAGTCGTTTGGGCAAACAATGGAATCGCGAATATATTGTTATGAAATTTGGTATTTTAACTTATCAAGTTAATGATTTAATCGCGAGTATTGAGCCAAAAATCAGTCCTTTGCTTGGTTATGATGATGCAGCTAAAAGTTTCTGTGAGTACTATGAAGAAAACGAAACTGTTATCAAGGTAAATGAATATACAAATTATTTAAAAGATAAAAATATTATTGCGATTCATGCTGAAAGCATTCAAAATTTTTTAATAGGTCTAGAATTTAATGGTGTTGAAGTTACACCAACTTTAAATAAATTAGCCCGTGAAGGTGTATATTTCAGTAATTTCTATGCTCAAGATAGTACGGGAACAAGTAGTGATACGGAATTTACTTTTAATACAGGTTTATTACCATCAAGCAGTGGAACCGTATTTATTAGTTATTTTGATCGTGAATATGTATCTACGCCTAATTTGCTAAAAGATTTGGGTTATTACACTTTTAGTATGCATGCTAATAACGGGACATATTGGAATCGTGAAGAAATGCATAAAAATTTAGGATATGATAACTTTTTCTATTATAAAAAAGACTATGAAATTGATGAAGTTATTGGTCTTGGCTTAAGTGATAAATCTTTTTTCAGACAATCTGTTCCAAAGATAAGCGAGATTAATGATACCTATGATAAATGGTATGGGTTATTAATAATGCTTACTAATCATACACCTTTTTCCGATATTGTTGATAAAGGTATCGCTACTTATGATGTTTCAATGCCGTATGAAGGTATTGATCCAGAAACAGGAGAGATTACAACTTTAGTAGCCCCATATTTAGAGGGAACAAAACTAGGTAATTATATCAAATCAGCACATTATGCCGATGAGGCACTTGGTGAATTTATTGAGCAATTAGACGAAGCTGGTTTACTTGAAAATACTGCTATTGTTTTGTATGGTGATCATGATTCAAAACTTAAA
>CALVXF010000011.1 GCA_944368875.1 uncultured Bacilli bacterium | reverse complement strand
GAAGTAAAAGTAGAAGAGATAACAAAAGGAAAGTGTTTAGCTAAAGCGGGAACTATTGAATTAACAATTGGAGAAATTACAGAAGATTTGTTGCTTAATCAAACATATAATTATATGGGTGGAACTTATTTAGCTTCAAGTCAACAATATAATAATGTTTGGTTATCTGGTCAATTGTTTAAAATCATGGGTAAAGATGAAAGTGGTAATATTCGTTTAATTGAAGAAGGACCAGTAACAGCAATCCCATATGATGACGTATCTAGTCAATTTGAAACGAGTCATGTATATGATTGGTTAAATGACTATTATTATAATCATCTGGATGAGAATTTACGAAGTATTATGAAAATGACATCATATTGTAAAGATCCTACTGATGATGCCAATGCGAAGCGAGAAACATGCACGGACAGTGGACAGGCAAAAGTAACGCTACTGTCTATTGATGAGTGGAATTTATCTAATATGGGGTCAAAAATGACATGTGAAGAAGTGATTGAAACATTTTTGTTGCCTGCTTCAGGAATGACTTTAGAACAAATTCTATCATATTTAAAAGAAGAAGGATATACATGTACACAATATTTTGAAGAAAATGGATTTATTGTTGATCATGATAATAATACCGTTATGTTCGATGGTAGTAATCTTGGATACACTAATTCTTATTTGGGTTATTATTTTGGAGATATTCTGGCTTATGCTTTTGCGCAGGGGAATATTGCTTCATCTTTGTCATGGATTTATTCATTAACTCCAAGTATAGAGGATACTTATGGATGGGTAATTGCAAACAATCTGTCTAGTGTTGGATCGGTTAACTTTACTAATGTAAGTAGTAGCATGGATGCTGTGGCTTTGGGTGTACGACCTATTATTACGGTTTCTGATCAAGTGGTTTTTAATGCAGGAGATGGGACATATGAAAATCCATATCGCATTACGGAAAAAGTTCAATCTGAAAAACTACACGATGTAACATCTAGTGGAGACTATGTTATGTTTGACGATGATTTATATCGTGTAGTTGAGGTCAATGAAAGTGGTACTAAAATATTATCTTTTTCTAGTATATCTGATTTTTCTGGAACTTATGATGCAATGTTAAATGCATTACAAGATAATAGTATTTTAAATGAATTCGTCGATACAAACAATCAAAGCAAAATTGTGAATTTCACATGGAATATAGGTCAATCATTAAATTCTAATGGTCATTATAGTTTAGCTTTGAGTGATGGAACTAATAATTTTACAGCAAAGACTGGTGGAATAAGAGTAGGTGAGATGTATGCAATACCGACAAATTTTTATAGGCAGACAGAAACTTATTGGCATAGTGCACCTTGGTTATTAACGCAGCAAGAGGAATCCAATGCTTGGCTTAACAATCTAGATGGAGTTAATCTTGTACCAATATCTACTTCTAGAATTTTTGGGTGTCAACATGCATTTGTTATAGACAAAGAAGTAGAAATCATTAGTGGTGAAGGTACATTTCAATCACCATATCAAATATAGAAGTGAAAGACTCTTCTATATTTTTATTATTTGATAATATGAGTGAATAATAAATATTGATAAAACTTATGTCTTATGGGAAGAACTAATTAAAATATATGTTAAAATTAGAAAAGGCTCTTTGTAGCCTTTTTTGTTTATGTTATAATGATTATTAGGAGATGATATTATGACACCACATATAAGTGCAAATAAAGAAGATATTGCTAAAATTGTGATTATGCCTGGAGATCCATTACGTGCTAAGATGATAGCAGAAACATATTTAACAGATTATCGTTTAGTTAGTGAAGTTAGAAATATTTATGCTTATACTGGTAAATATAAGGGTGTAGATGTAACTATTATGGCTAGTGGTATGGGTATGCCCAGCATGGGAATTTATTCCTATGAATTATATAAATTTTATGATGTTGATACAATTATTCGCGTTGGTTCATGTGGAGGATATACTAAGGAACAAAAGTTATATGATTTGATCTTAGCTGTTAAGTCTTATAGTAAATCAACATTTGCAAAAGTTCAAGATGGAGAATCTAGTAGTTTACTATCCTCAACAGAGAGTGTTAATTTGAAAATTATGGAAACAGCTAAAAAATTAAATTTACCACTGAGTGTTGGTATTGTTAATTCAACTGATGTTTTTTATAGTGATGTTTCTGATTTTCGCAAGATTCATGATGAAACAGGTGCGATTGCGACTGAAATGGAGTCATTTGCTTTATTTCACAATGCTAAACATTTAGGTAAAAAGTGTGCTTGTCTTTTAACTGTGTCTGATAATTTGGAAACAAAAGAAGAGACAACAAGTTTAGAAAGACAAAATTCGTTTACGAAAATGATTGAATTAGCTCTTGAATCGATATTATAACATGTCGATTTTTGTGCATTATAAAAAAAGGTGGTAGTATGAAATATAAAAAACATAAAATTAAGAATACTGATGTTTATTTAATACCAATAAAAAAATATAAATATACTTTTGCTAGAGTAATTTATATTATTCCCTTTTCATTGAAAAATAAAACATACAGTCTTTTTCTTAGAGATGTTTTAGCAAAAGGATTAAAGAAGTATCCTACTGTTGAACAAAGAGCCAAAATTTTAGATGAATTATATGGTGTTGATATTTATGGTAATGCGAATCAAAATGGAGATACTATATCTATTTCTCTTTGTTTGAATTTTATTAATGATAAGTATACAGAACCTAATATGTTAGATAAGTATTTGGAGTTACTTAATGAACATATCAATGGTCCTTTAATAAAAGATGAAGCTTTTTTTGAGGAAAAGGTTGATGAAGTGCGTAAACATTTTAAAGAAGTATTAGAAAACTTAAATGCTAATCCTAATTTTGTTGCTGACGAAAAGTTTAGTAATATTTTTTTACCAAATACTGGTTATTCAGCACATGAGTTAGGTGATATTAGTTTAATTGATGAAATTCATGGACGTGATCTATATGAATTTTATTTAAAAGTTTTAAAAGAAGGATATGCATCTATTTATGTATGTGGTGATATTGAAGAAAAAGAATGGCTTTCTAAGATTAAAAAGTATTTAAGCATCGATGGTTCCAAGAAAAAGGACTATTGTTTTAATTTTCCTCAACCAATAAGTGATAAAATAAAAGATATTGAAGAAGATTTTGATACGAAACAAAGTATTATTTATATGGGTTTTAAAATTAAAGATTTTACTTTGTATGATAGATTATATGCATCAGTTATTTTTAATTATATATTTGGTAGTGGACCAGCTTCAAAATTATTTATGAATATACGTGAAAAAAATTCTTTGTGTTATAGTGTTTATTCTAATATTTCAGGTAATTATAATGTTATGACAGTAACATCTAGAATTGATAGTAAAAATAAAGATAAGTTTGTAAAACTTGTCTATGAGGAATTAAAGAATATGCAAGAAGGTAATTTCGATTCAGAGGAAATTGAAAATGGTAAACATTTTTATATGAATGCGATTTTGTCTGATGAAGATAGTTTAAGTAATATGATCGATTCTGTTTTAAAAAAAGAATTGATGCATTTTGATTTACCTAAAGAGAGAATTGCTAAAGTAGAAAAGATATGTAAGGAAGATATTGTTCTTTTAGCTAATAAAATATATCCTGATACTATATATATGTTGAAAGGGGTAGAAGAAGATGCAGAAATTTGAGTATGAAGATATGGATGTTTCTCTATATTATGAAAAAATGCCTAATGGTTTAGATGTCTATGTGATTCCTGATTATAATGTAAAAAGTAATTATGCCTTTTTTTCAACCAAATATGGTAATCGTATAAATGAGTTTATTCCGATAAATGCTAGTGAGTTTAAGAAGTATCCAGCAGGTATTGCTCATTTTTTGGAACATAAAGTCTTTGAACAAAAAGAAGGTGTTGAACCTTTTAAATTCTATAGTGCGCATGGTGCTTATTGTAATGCTTTTACTAATCAAAATATGACTAGTTATTATTTTGAAGGTATGGATCATTTTAAAGACAATTTAGAGTTTTTATTAGATTTTGTTCAAAGTATATATTTAACTTATGAAAATGTAGAGAAAGAAAAAGGGATTATTGTTGAAGAAGCTAAGATGGGCATGGATGAGTTGGGGCGTTTGATGTATAATACAATTAATGAGTTGGTTTATGTTAATGATCCTAGAAAGTATAAAGTAATTGGTGAGATAGAAGAAATTAAAAGTATTACTAAAGAACAATTGTTAGAGTGTTATAATACTTTTTATCATCCTTCTAATATGAACTTAATTGTAAGTGGTAATGTCGATTATAAGGAAGTATTTGATATAGTTAAGAAAAATCAAAGTAAAAAAGATTATGAAAAAATTTCTTTTCCTAAAGTTAAAATGGTAGAAGAACCATCAACTATGAATAAAAGAGAAATTATAACTAAAGGTAATACAAAAATACCATTAGTTAGTTATGTTATCAAAGTTGATCTAAGATGCTTAGATTATGATAATTTTCATAAAAGTACAACTTTGAGAGCTTTGTTATATATGTTATTTTCAACTTCTACAGGTTTTTCTGAAAAACTACGTCGTGATGGGATTATTAGTGGTATCGTTAAATATCCTATATATTATTCTAATGAGTTTGCGATTATTAATATTAATACTAGAACCAAAAAGATTTCGCAGTTTTTAAAAGAAGTAGATTCACGTATGAAAAATACGAAGTTATTAGAAGAGGATTTTGAACGTTTTAAAAAATTAGAAATAAGTTCATATATCAAGATGAGTAGTGATGCTCATGACATGGCTTCTTGGTTGAGAAGTGATTTATACTTTGAAGGGAACCCTTCTTTAGATGAGTTTGTTAGACTTAAAAATTTTAGTTTTGAAAAATTTATGGAAATATATAGGCAAATGAATTTTAAAGAAACAGGAAGAGTTATAATAAAGGCTAAAAAATAGTCTTTTTTCTTGCACTTTTATAAAAAAAATAATATAATTATTACAAGATGGTGATAGGATGAAACAAAGAGGTATAACTTTAATTGAAATGTTAGGAGTTATGATTATTTTAGCTTTATTAATGACTTTGATTGTACCTATTGCTACTACGATTATTGATAATTCAAAAGAGTCTTTATATAATCAACAACTTGAAAATATTCGAAATGGAGCAAAATCTTATGCCGGTGAACATATTTTTGATTTACCTGATGTTGGTGAAGAAACACTCATTTTGAATTTAAATGATGACTTAATTAAAAATGGTTATGTTGATAAAGATATAACTAATCCATTAACAGGAGAACCATTTAATAATATTGAAGTCTACATTATTAATGAAAATGGAAAAATAGTTTATGACATTTATGAAAATGGGAATCTAATTAATCAAGATGATAATAGAATAAGCTAATAAAGTGTTCAATTTTTTATAAAAGTATGTTAAAATGAATATAGTTAGAGTAAATTAGGAGGAATATTATGGCTATTAATTTTAAAAAGTTTTTAAACGGCGATGATGATACTTTTTCAAGTGATCAAAAAGAAAATGCATTTTATAAAATCCGCCCTGAAGATATTGAAAGTAGTGATGGTGGTGGCAAGATGATTTTACTTGAACCACGCGCTTATAGCGAAGCACAACAAATTGCCGATTATTTGAAAGAAAGAAATACAGTCGTTGTGAATTTAAAACGTGTAACTAGTGAACAAGCTAAAAGAATTGTGGACTTTTTAAGTGGAACAATTTATGCGATTGGTGGCGGTATGCAAAAAATTGGTGGAGGTATCTTTTTGTGTACACCTAATAATGTTAATATCCAAGGTAAAATTACTGATGAAACAGAGGGGAAAGATATTCACGATAATACAGATATTAATATTGAATGGTAATCTATTGAAATGATAAAAAAAGTGTGCTACAATATGCGGTAGCGCCAAGGGGTGATGATATGGACAAAGATCGTACACTTCGTGGCTATAATCCTGAAGAGGTTAATCAATTTTTAGATAAAGTTATTGTTCAAGTTGAAGATATGATAAAAAAAGGCAAAGAAAAAGATGCTAAATTATTGTCTTTAATGAAAGAGAATAACCACTTACAAGGAAAATTAGAGCAATACGAACGTATGCAGGAATCTTTGAAAGAAACTTTAGTAATGGCTCAAAAAACAAGTGAGCAAGTGAAACAATCAGCTTTAAAAGAATCTGATATGATTATTACTGATGCTAAACGTAATGCGAATCGTATTGTGAACGAGGCTTTATTAAAAGCAGAGAAAACAGAAGATGAAGCTATGATGTTGCGTCGTAATATTAAAGTTTTTAAAAAGAGATTGAGAACTTTAATAGAAGAGCAATTAGAAATGGTCGATGAAATAGAAACGATTGAGTTATAACAGATGATAGAGACGTTATAAAAGGAAAATTATAGAGAGTCTATGGTTGGTGGAAATAGATATGGAACTTTTATATGGATCACTCTTGATGTTTTTTTAGGATAAGTAAAAAACGGTAACGCGTTATAGTTTCAAGATAGATTTAATCTATGAATTAAGGTGGTACCACGTAATCACGTCCTTATTTAGGATGTGATTTTTTATTTAAAGTCATAAATGGTAATAGAAATAATAATTTTATTATTGGATTGCAATATATATTTTTATTTAGGAGTGATAAGATGGAATTTAAAGAATTAGATAAAAATAAAACAAGTGAGGTTGAACAAACTATTTCTAAAAATTGGGAAGAGATGGATTTATTGGATAAATGTATTAAATCTCGTGAAGGAAAGGAAAAGTTTGTTTTTTATGATGGACCTGCAACAGCTAATGGTATGCCTGGTGTCCATCATATGCTTGCGAAGTTTTTAAAAGACACTTTTTGCAAGTACAAGACAATGCGAGGATATCAAGTTTATCGTAAAGTAGGTTGGGATACGCATGGTCTTCCAGTTGAATTAGAAGTTGAAAAAGAATTGGGACTTAATGATAAAAAAGGTATTGAAGCTTATGGTATAGAGGCATTCAATAAAAAATGTCGTGAAAGTGTGTGGAAAAATGAAAAGGCTTTTTCTAAACTTACGACTGATATGGGTCAATTGATTGATTTAAAAAATCCTTATGTAACATATGATAATAATTATATTGAAACTGAGTGGTGGATTTTAAAGAAGATTTTTGATGAAGGTTATTTTTATTTAGGACATAAAATTCTTCCTTATTGTCCACGTTGTGGGACAGGTCTGGCTAGTCATGAGGTTGCTCAAGGATATAAAGAAATAAGTGTTAATACAGTTATTGTACCTTTTAAAATGGTTAGTGAAGATACTTACTTCTTAGTTTGGACAACAACGCCTTGGACTTTACTTGCTAACGTTGCTTTATGTGTTAACCCTAATGAAGAGTATTTAAAAGTAGAAAGTATGGGTTATAAGTTTATTATTGCGCGTGCTCTAGCAAATAAAATATTAGGTGATGAATACAAAGTTTTAGAGACATACAAAGGAACTGACTTAGAATATGTTGAGTATGAACAATTATTACCATTTATTAAGCCAGATAAAAAAGCTTTCTTCGTTACTTGTGATACTTATGTAACGATGGAAGATGGTACAGGTATTGTCCATACCGCACCTGCTTTTGGTCAAGAGGACTATGAAGTTGGACGTAAATATGATTTACCAGTAGTTAATCCAGTTGATGAAACAGGTAAATATACAGAAGGGCCATGGAAAGGTAGATTTGTTCTTGAACCAGAATTGGAATTAGAAATTATTAAATATTTAAAAGACAACGATAAATTGTTTAAGAAAATAAAAATGAATCATGATTATCCACATTGTTGGCGTTGTGGAACACCACTTTTATATTATTCAAAACCTAGTTGGTATATTGAAACAACAAAATTAAAAGATAAGATTATTGAAAACAATAAGACTGTTAATTGGCACCCTGAATATGTAGGTGAAAAACGTTTTGGTAACTGGTTAGAAAATATGAATGACTGGGCTATTTCTCGTAGTCGTTATTGGGGGACACCACTGCCACTTTGGACTTGTGAGTGTGGTCATAAACATATGATTGGTTCTCGCGAAGAATTAGTTTCTTTAGCACTTGAAGATATTGATACAACAATTGATTTACATCGTCCATATGTTGATGATGTCCATATTAAGTGTAGTAAATGCGGTAAAACGATGAATCGTATATCTGATGTTATTGATTGTTGGTTTGATTCAGGTTCAATGCCTTTTGCTCAATATCATTATCCGTTTGAAAACAAAGAATTTTTTGAAAGTCAATTTCCTGCTGATTTTATTAGTGAGGGAATTGATCAAACAAGAGGATGGTTTTATTCATTACTTGTTATTTCGACTTTTGTCAAGGGAGTTGCGCCTTATAAAAATGTTTTAGTTAATGATTTATTACTAGATAAATATGGTAAAAAAATGAGTAAAAGTAAAGGTAATGCGATTAATCCATTTGATGTAATTAAAGATTATGGAGCAGATACCGTAAGATTTTATTTACCTTATGTATCACCTGTATGGTTACCTACTAAATTTGATCTTGATGGATTAAAAGAAATCTATTCTAAATTCATCAGTACTTTAAAAAATACTTATTCATTCTTTCAAATGTATGCGAATGCAGATCATGTAGATCCTAGAGAATATAGTATTAATTATGAAGATAGAGAACTAATGGATAAATGGTTGTTATCTAAATTGCATAAATTAGTTAAAAATGTTACTAGTGCTTATGATAATTATGATTTGACAAGTGTTGTAAGACCAGTTGTAGATTTTTTAAATTATTATTTATCTAACTGGTATATTCGAAGTAATCGAAGAAGATTTTGGGAAAGTGAATTAACTGAATCTAAAAAAAGTGTTTATTTAACGACATATGAAGCTTTATTAACTTTAGTTAAATTAGTAGCGCCTATCGCACCATTTATTACTGAAGAAATATATCAAAAATTAACTAATGAAGAATCAGTTCATCTAGCAGATTACCCAACTTATAAAGAAGAATATATTAATCTTGAAATCGAAGAACGTATGGATTTAGTTCGTGATATTTGTTCTTTAGGACGTTTTGCTCGTGAAGATGTTAAGATTAAAGTTCGTCAACCTATTAGCGAAGTAATTTTAGATGCTAAGAAAAAGAAATTAATTGGAGATTTGGATAGTGTTATTAAAGAAGAGTTGAATGTTAAAAATATCAATTTCATCACAGATATGGGTAGTTATATGAATTATGAAATTAAACCAAACTATCGTTTAGTTGGAAAGATGTTTGGACCAAAGATTAAAGAATTTGCTGAATTCTTAACTACTTTAAGTCATGATGAAGTTGAAAGATTAAGAGAAGAAAGTATTAATGTTAAGTTTGATAATGAAGCATTAGAACTTCTACCAGAGATGGTTGATATCAAAGTTAAAGTTAAAGAAGGTTTCTGTTCGGCTAGTAATTCTAAAGTGTTTGTTATTTTAAACACTAATTTAACAGAAGAATTAATTTTAGAAGGTATTGCTCGCGAAATTATTCGTAAGGTTCAAAGTATTCGTAAAGATATGGATCTAAATATTGTTGATAAGATTACTATTTATTATGATGGCGATCATAAGATAGATGATACTATTAATAAGTATAGTGATTATATTAAAAATGAAACTTTGGCTACTGATATTATTAAAAAAGCAAATGTTTCTGAAAAGTATGATATGAATGGTATCGAAACAGAATTAAGTGTTAGTAAAAATTAGGAAGAAATAATTTCTTCCTTTTAATTTGACTAAAAATAAAAACATGTTAAAATATTTACTGATTTAAAAAGAGGTGGTTTTATGCCTAAAATAGCGAATTTTAATTTTAATGCGAATTTTTTCAATTTTTATATGAAAAACAAATTTGGTGAATCTTTTTCTCATAGTAGTTTAGCTTTTGAAAAAGTTTTTACAGAAGGCAACTTAATTGCTAAAGATTTAAAAAAGTTTGTCTCACTTGAAAATATTGAATATGCTCTTAAATTAGATAGTGGAACTCCAGAAGAAAAAGAGTTATATGGTCAAAGATTCAATGAAGTCAAAAAAGCTTTAATTTATTTTGGAATTCCTAGTAAAAAAGAAATAAACGAAAATGAATTTCAAGTATCAATATCTGATTTTCTAGAATATATACCAGGAGCTATCAGACCATATAGAAATCAAAAAGAATTAATGGAAGCCTTCGAAAAAGGTGAATTATTAGGCAAAGAATATGAACAAGAGACAGTTTTAGCTAAAACTCAAGAGTTATTTTCTTTAATAGGTCGAAAAATAAGTTGTGACAATGAAGCACGAAACTTAAAAAAAGGTAATATTGATGCATTTATGCACGCTTTAAGTTTAAAAAAGATTGGCATTTCTGATATCATTGAGATAAATTCTTTAGTTAATATGGGAACTGGTAATATAAAAGGATTTAAAAAAGTAAACAATTATATTAGTGGCTCGTCAATTAAAACTTGTCCAAAAGAAATTGTTTCAATTAAAATGCAAGAATTATTATATAAATATGAAAATGAATGGCGTGAGGCTATTCCGCCATTTAATGATTTAACTAGTACTTCAGAAGAAAAAGATGCTTATTTAAGAGCTATTTGTTATCGTGAAGCCAAGTTTCATACTGAATTTGAAAGAATTCATCCATTTGAAGATGGTAATGGACGTACTGGGAGAATTCTTTTAAATAAAAATTTAATTGATAATGAACTAGCACCTATATTAATTACTCCAGAAATGCGTGATGTATATTTAAAATGTATTGCCAAAAGAGATTATGACACTTTTGCTAATTTAATATATATGTTATCAAGTGTTGAACTTACTATGATGGTTTCAGAATATCGCCGTGCTAAAAAAATTGATCCTGATGAATTAGTTAGTCTAACTAAAGATGATGAAACAGTTAAAAAGTTATTAAAAAAGATAGAGTAATCTATCTTTTTTTGGTACAATATTACTTGGTGGTAGTATGCAAGACAAGTTAGAAATATTAATTAAACAAATTAAATTACCAGTTAGTATGTTACCTTATTTTAAAGATGGTAAGTTAGAACGTATTATTGGAAATAAGAATCATGATTCTTATGTTTTTATCTTGCATATTAAAAGTAATTTAAGTTTAGATGATTATTTAGTTTTTAATGATTTATTATGTAAAGGATTTCCTGCTTGTCGTAAAGTTCAAGTAAAGTTTGAAGTCGATGTTGAAAACAATAGTTATATAGAAGATTATTATCAATATTTTTTAAATAAATATATTGAAGATTCACCACTTCTTGCTATGTTTAAAAATATTACTTTTCAAGATGATTATAAAACTATCATGATAAAAGTTAGTAACCAAGCTGAAGAGAAGAAGTTTTTAGATTTAAAAGAAAAAATGGAACAAGACTTGATAAAGGTAGGATATCACATTAATTTTATTTCACACCTTGATAGTGAACAAGCTCTAGCACTAAAAGAAGAAATCGCTTCATCTTTAGAAGTTTCTTTAAAAGAAACAAAAGCTAAGAAAAAGACAAAACCTGAAGTTATTTTAGGTGAAGAAATTAAAAGTAAAGTTGTAACTATTGATAATTTAATTGCAGAAGAAAACAATGTAACGGTTGAAGTTCAAGTTTTTGGTGATATTGATTTTTTTGAATCAGCAAGATCTAATTTTAAAATTATTACTTTAAAAATTACTGATTATGTTGATAGTATTTATTGTAAGATTTTTGTTCGTGATGATGAAGAGTATAAATCTTTATCTAAAAAACTAAAAAGTGGTAATTGGTATAAGATAAGAGGTTATACTAAAAATGATCCATATTCTAAAGAGTTAGTTTTAAATGCAAGAGATATTAATGAATTAGAAAAAAATGTTGAAGTTCGTACTGATCTAGCAAAAGAAAAACGTGTTGAATTACATGCTCATACGATGATGAGTCAAATGGATGGCGTTGTTGATGAAATAAAATTAGTGAAAAAAGCAATTGAGTGGGGCCATAAAGCAATTGCGATTACTGATCACAATGGTGTTCAAGCATTTCCTCATGTCTATAATTATGTTCGCGATTATAATAAAAAATTAAAAGATGGCGAAGAACCATTTAAAGCTTTATATGGTGTTGAATTGACTTTGATTGATGATACTATGCGCATCGTTGTTAGACCAAATGATAATAATTTATTAGAACAAACTTATGTTGTTTTTGACTTTGAAACGACAGGTTTTAATGCTGCTGGAAATGATTCAATTATTGAAATAGGTGCGGTAAAAATAAAAAATGGTGAAATAATTGATCGTTTTGATGAATTAGTTAATCCGGGTAAAAAATTACCAAAAAGAATTGTTGAACTAACTCATATAACTGATGATATGCTTAAAGATAAAGACTCAGAAGAAGAGGTAGTAAAACGCTTTATTGCTTGGTTTGGCGATGAAGTAATGGTTGCGCACAACGCTAAGTTTGATACATCCTTTTTAGAGATGGCTTACAAAAAATATAATTTGGGTGAGTATAAAAATACAGTTATTGATACTTTAGAATTATCACGTGCTTTAGATAATAATTATGCACGTCATAATTTAAGTGCTTTGGTAAAACGTTATGATGTAGAATGGGATGAAGATGCGCATCATCGTGCGGATTATGATGCCGAAGGAACAGCTTTAGTTTTTTATAAAATGTTAAAAAAATTAAATGATATGAATTTTGAAAAAATTAGTGATTTAGATAAACTTGTAAGTAAAGATGAGATTCACAAGTATGGACGTTCTTATCATGTTAATTTAATTGCTAAAAATAAAGTTGGATTAAAAAATTTATTCAAGATTGTTTCTTATGCTAATACAAAATATTTATATAAAACACCACGTATTTTACGTAGTGAAATAGAACGTTTACGCGATGGTTTACTAGTTGGTAGTGGATGTTATGAAAGTGAAGTATTTGTTGAGGCTAGAAGTAAAACTGATGAAGAACTAACAAATATTATTAATTTCTATGATTATGTAGAAGTACAACCTCCTTCAGTTTATGATCATTTACTTCAAATGGGTGATTTTTTAAATCGCAATGAATTAATTGAGAATATTAAAAAAATTATTAGAATTACTAAAGAAGCTGGTAAGATTATTGTAGCTACTGGTGATGTTCATCATATTGAACCAAGTGATAAAATTTATAGACAAATTATTGTTAATCAGAAAGTTCCTGGTGGAGGTAGACATCCTTTAAATCGTCAAGAAATTACTGATATACCTAGTTATCATTTGCGTACAACTGATGAAATGTTAGAAGATTTTAACTTTTTAGATAGTGATTTGGCATATGAAATAGTTGTTACTAATCCTAATAAAATTGCTGATATGGTTGATATAATTGAAGTCATTATTGAAACAGGTGGAGTGCCATTTGCACCTAAAATTGAAAATTCCGTTGAGACAGTCATTGATTTAGTATATACTAAGGCTCAAGCTTGGTATGGAAATCCGCTACCTTATAATATTGAAGAACGTATCGCAAGTGAATTATATGGAGATGGCGTTTTTGAAAGTATTAAGACAATTTTAAAACATGAAAAATGGCCTGATGATTCTTTTGAAGCAGAAAGTTATATCCGTTTAAATAAAACTATAAAAGCTGGTGTAGACTCTGTAAAAGAGGTTGTTGCCAATAGTATTAAACTAACTAAACCTGAACTTAGTTTAGAAGAGGTAGATAAATTAACTAAAGACAAATTAGTTGGTATTATTGGAGCCGGGTTTGATGTTATTTATTTGATTGCTCAAAAATTAGTAAAAAAATCTAACGATGATGGTTATCTAGTTGGTAGTCGTGGTTCAGTAGGTTCTAGTTTTGTAGCAACAATGATGGGTATTACGGAGGTAAATCCACTTCCAGCTCATTATCGTTGTCCAAAGTGTCAACACAGTATTTTTGAAATGGATGGAGAACTGCTTGGTGCTACATATTTATCAGGTTTTGATTTACCTGATATGGTTTGTCCAAAATGTGGAACTAATATGATTAAAGATGGAAATGACATGCCTTTTGCAACCTTCTTAGGTTTTAATGCTGATAAAGTTCCTGATATTGATCTTAATTTTTCAGATTTAAATCAAGCTGATGCTCATGAATATACTAAAGTATTATTTGGAGTTGATAATGTTTATCGTGCTGGAACGATTGGTACAGTAGCTGAAAAAACAGCTTTTGGGTTTGTTAAAGGATATTGTGAAGATAAAGGAATTAATATGCGTTATGCTGAAATTGAAAGACTCGCACTAGGTTGTACAGGTGTTAAACGTACAACAGGGCAACACCCAGGAGGAATTGTTGTTATTCCTGATTATATGGATGTTTTTGATTTTACTCCTTATCAATATCCTGCAGACGATCCAACAAGTGCTTGGCGAACAACCCATTTTGATTATCATGCTATTGATCAAGATGTTTTGAAATTGGATATTTTAGGACATTCTGATCCAACTCAATTGCGTTTGATTCAAGATATTTCACATATGGATGTTTCACAAATTCCATTAGATGATAAGAAAACGATGAGTATCTTTTTGGGTCCTGAACCATTAGGTGTTACAAAAGAACAAATTATGTGTGAAACAGGGACTTTAGGAATTCCTGAGTTTGGAACTAATTTTACGATTTCTTTAGTTAGTGAAACAAAGCCTAAAACATTTGCCGAATTAATTAAGATATCAGGATTATCCCATGGAACTGATGTTTGGGTAGGAAATGCTCAAGAATTGATAAAAAATAAAATTGTTCCATTTAAAGATGTTATTGGTTGTCGTGATGATATTATGGTATACTTAATGTATAATGGTTTAGAACCAATTAAGGCTTTTAAAATTATGGAATTTGTCCGAAAAGGTAAAGCTAGTAAGGATCCTGAAACATGGGCTGGTTATAAAGAAACAATGAAAAAAGCAGGGATTGCAGATTGGTTTATTGATTCCTGTGGCAAAATTAAATATATGTTTCCAAAAGCTCATGCTACTGCTTATGTTATTAGTGCTTTTAGAATAGCTTATTTTAAAGTTCACTATCCAGCATGGTTTTATGCTTCATGGTTTTCAACAAAAGCTACTGATTTTGATATCGAAGTCATGATTAAGGGATATCAAGCTATTAAAAATCGTATGGAAGAAATCATAAATAAAGGATATGATGCATCTAATAAAGAAAGCGGCATTTTAGAAAGTTTACGCTTAGCTTTGGAAGCAACAGCTCGTGGAATCAAGATTGCTAATGTAGATTTAAATAATAGTGAAGCTAAAACATTTAAGGTTGATGGTGATATTTTAATTCCTCCTTTTTCAACAATTGATGGTTTAGGTGATACGGTTGCTAAAAAAATTGTTGAAGAAAGAATTAAAGCACCATTCTTAAGTGTAGAAGATCTTCAAAAAAGAGCTAAGGTTTCAAATACAATTATTGAAAAAATGCGTATGATGGGAATATTAGATGAGTTAAATGAATCCAATCAGTTAAGTCTTAATTTGTTTTAAAATGAAGTTTCCTTAAAAAGGTGATATTATTAACGAAATAGAACTGGATTTAGAAAAATTAGAACCTTTAGATTTAAAAGGTAGGGAAGCAGAGTTTTATTTAGATGGGGAAGTTAATAAACTATATAAATTGTATAAGCCTCTACCATTTAAAAAAAGCGATGTTATTTATATTACTAATCTTAGATATGAAAAGGTTAAGTCTTTGTTTGGCCGAAAAGATTTAGAACAGATATTGACTTTGCCTTGTGATATTGTTTTAGATAGTGATAAAACATTTAGAGGCTATACAATGCACTATTATAAAGGCAGTGTTAATTTAGAAAAATATATACATGATGAGAAAATAAATATAAATAAAGTATATGATCTATATATAGAGATTTCAAAATATTTTCAGTTCTTTCACGAACATGATATTTATTTACCCGATTTTAGCTTACACAATGTTTTATTAATCGAAGACAAATTGATGTTTTGTGATAGTGATGGTTATCGTGTTGGTAATTTACCTTCAACAATGAATTCTTCTTTTATGATTTCACATTATCACACAAAAAATAGTAAATTTATTGAAAATGCTAATTTTGATAAAGAATTGCTAATAGGTTTTATGCTAAAAGATATATTTAATCTTAATATGGGTATGATGTATGAAAAAGAATTTAAAAGAAAATTAGATAATTTAAAAAAACAATATGAATTCACTGAAAGAGAAATGGAACAATTTAAAATGTTAAAACAAACTAATGAAAATTTACTTTATCCACATGAGTTCATGAAACCTGTTAAGAAAAAAGTAAAAAAAAGATTTTGGTTTTAATTAAAAAATGCAAATGTAAATTAATTTGCATTTTTTTAGTTTGACTTTACTTTTAAATAATGTTAGTATATGTTTGAACTTTAATTTTAGGAGGAGTTTATGGAAGTTAAATTTAAAGAATTAGAAGATTATTTAGCTAAGCTTGGTTATCCATATAACGAAATGATGCAATCAGATACATTTGAAATACCCGATCAAACAGCTTATGAGTATTTATTTGAAAATATGAAAGCGTATTCTAATATTGATGCTATGACATTTTATGGTAGAAAAATAAAGTATCATGAGTTTGCAGAAAAAATTGATGATACTGCTAATGCACTAAAAGGTATTGGGCAAAAAGATGGCGATCGAATCGCAACTTTATTACCTAATATACCAGAAACAGCATATATTCAATATGGAGCATCTAAAATTGGATCTGTTCCATCTAATATTGATCCGAGAATTAATGGCAAAATGTTGTTAAGTTATATAGATGTTGAACATATTAAGAATATTGTTGTTGTTGATGTGATGTATGAAGTTGCAATTAGACCGATAGAACATGAATTAAAAGAAAAGTATGGTATAGAAAGGGTTATAGTTGTACCTGCAACTAATTCTTTACCAAAATTCTTAAAAGGGATTATTTCGCTAAAAGGTAAAATGAATGGAGCAAACCCAATTACTTCAGATGTGTTAGATATTGTCTATTGGGATGATCTAATCAACAACACTAGATTTGAAAATGCTACTAACATTGGTTTTAGACCAAATAAAGAAGCTGTTGTACAACACTCCTCTGGGACATCTAATGGATTACCAAAGTCAATCGCTTTGACAAATGAAAATATTAATTCATTTGTAGAAAAACATAGACCAACAATTTTTGGAAAATTACCATATGGAACAAAAATGCTAAATATTTTACCTTATTTTGCTGCTTATGGTGCTATTAATTCATCGCACTTAGGGTTTAATTTTGGATTGACATTACAACAAGTTCCAGAATTTAAGTTTGCTGATTTTGCTTATATTGCTGCAAAACAAAAATCCGAAATTTTAATCGGTACGCCAACTTGGTATGCTCTTGCATCTAAAGATTCGAGATTAAAAAAGGATTCTTTAAAAAATGTCAAGATGGCTATTTCTGGCGGTGATAGTATTGATGAAAAGACAAAGAATGAAGTAAATGAATTTTTTAAAACTCATGGAGCACAATGTCAACTTACAAATGGCCATGGTATGTCTGAAATATCAGGTAGTGGATGTTATCAATTTCCGGGACATGAAAATGGCATAGGTGTTGGTATTCCTTTTCCTTATGATAAATATGTAGTTTTAGATAATAATAAGAATATTGTTCCTTTAGGTGAAAAAGGTGTTAGAGGATGTACTTGGATTTATAGTCCTTCTGCAACTAATGGTGTTTTTGAAGGAAATGTTTTTGCTGAAACCATTGACATAAATGGCTTTAGATTTCTTAATTCAAAAGATACGATGTTTATAGGACCTAATTATGAAATGGAATTTATCGAAAGGGAAGATAGAACATTTACAAGATTTGATGGCCATAAAATTGTTCCATTTGATATTGAAAATAAGTTTAAAATCCATGATCAAATTAAACAATGTATGATAGTTCCATATTATGACTATGATATAAATGGAAAGATGCCAATTGCTTATGTTGTTGCAACCGAAGAATTGACAGTTGAAAATAAAAATAATTTGGTTTATGAAGTAGTAGATGAAATGATTAAATCAGAAAATACTAATGATAGAGATATTCCAAGAAAAATTTGCTTTTTAGAACAAATGCCAATCACTTCTGGTAGTAAAACAGATTTTACAGCTTTAATGCATAGAGAGTTAGATGGTACAGAATACACTATTGATATAACAGAAACAAATTTGGCTGTTAGCGATGTTAAAATTATTGTACCAGAAAGTGGTAAATCTAAAGTTTTAAAATTAAAATAGTTTAATAAAAAAACGAAATTTTATTTCGTTTTTTTTATTTAATGATAAATATTTAATTTTATGTTATAATTAAGTGTAGGATGTGAAAATATGGAATCTACTAATATAGTTATTGCTATCATTTGTTTAATAAATATTATAATAATAACTTTGAAGTTTTTTTCCTCAAAAAGAGTAAATAATCATGAAACAAAAATTTATGGCTCATTATTGATTGCTATGTTGATAGAATCAATAGTGGGAATTATGTTGTTTTTAGCAATGGGGCAAGACCAATCAATTGTAGATATATTTAATGGTTTATACTTATCAACGATGGCAGTATGGGCTTATTATTTTTCCCTTTATATGATCAGAATTTCTGAAAGCAGTGATAAAAGATACAATTTCATAAAAAGAATTTTCTTAATTCTTTTAATAGTTACTATAGGATGTGCCTTACTTTTGCCTAGAAATATTTTTTTATCTGCAAATAACGAATTTTATGCGACTGGTCCTGCAATTATGTCTGTGTATCTTTTTAGTGGTTTTTGCTTGTTAATAGTAGGTTTTTATTTAATAAAAAATATAAAGAGAATTTTTGATAAAAGATATTTACCAATACTTGTACTTTTAGTAAGTGGTTGTTTGCTTATGTTTATTCAAAGCATTTATCCTGAATTGTTTTTATTTACACCAGTTGAATCATATATAGTATTTATTATGTATTTTACAATTGAAAATCCTGATTTAAAAATGATACAACAATTAAATATAGCTAAAGAACAAGCTGAAAAAGCTAATCATGCTAAAAGTGATTTCTTGAGTAGTATGAGTCATGAAATAAGAACACCTTTAAATGCGATTGTTGGGTTTTCTGAAGATATTCAAACTTATAAAGACAGTTTAAATCCAAAAGTTCTTGAAGATGCTAATTACATTATGGAAGCATCTAATACTTTATTAGAAATAGTTGGAAATATTTTGGATATTAATAAGATTGAATCTAATAAATTAGAAATAGTTGATACAACCTATAATCCTAAACCTTTAATCGAAGAATTAGGAAGAATTAATGCGGTTAGAATAGGTGAAAAACCAATTAACTTTAA
>CALVXF010000010.1 GCA_944368875.1 uncultured Bacilli bacterium | reverse complement strand
TTCATTAACTAAATAGTCCATAACTCTTTCGTCAAAATCATCGCCACCTAAATGGTTATTACCACTAGTAGACTTAACTTCAAATACACCATCACCAATTTCTAGAATAGAAACATCAAATGTACCTCCACCTAAGTC
This sequence comes from uncultured Bacilli bacterium, assembly GCA_944368875.1. GTDB lineage: Bacteria > Bacillota_I > Bacilli_A > RF39 > UBA660 > CALVXF01. The sequence goes on along the minus strand of CALVXF010000010.1, from coordinate 10,629 downwards.
ATAAACTAAAATAGTTTCTGTTTTTTCTTGTTTATCAAGACCATAAGCTAATGCTGCAGCTGTTGGTTCATTAATAATTCTTTCTACTTCCAAGCCGGCAATCTTACCAGCATTTTTAGTTGCTTGTCTTTGAGCATCATTAAAATACGCTGGAACTGTAATAACTGCTTTTTTAACTTCTTCACCTAAATAACTTTCAGCTGTTTTCTTCAAATCACTTAAAATCATGGCACTAATTTCTTCTGGTGTATATTCTTTACCATTTGCTTTTACTTTTTCTTTAGTACCCATTTTTCTTTTAATAGAAGAAATTGTATCAGGATTAGTTACCATTTGGTTTTTAGCTTTAGCCCCAACAATAATTTCTCCTTTTTTAAATGCTACAACTGAAGGTGTTGTACGATTCCCTTCAGGATTAGCAATAACTGTTGCTTTACCTGCTTCTAGTACACTAACGCAACTATTAGTTGTACCCAAGTCAATACCTATAATTTTACTCATAATTCTCACCTTTCCTATTCACTAACTTTGACCATTGCTGGTCTAATAACTTTGTCTTTTAACAAATAACCTTTTTGTAAAACATCAACAACCACACCTGATTCAACACCTTCAACTTTTTCTGTTAACATAGCTTGATGATATGTTGGATCAAATGGTTTATTAATTCCATCAATAGCTTTAACACCATATTTTTCTAAAATATTAATAACTTGGCAATAAATCATCTTGAAACCTTCTAAGAATTTGGATACTTCATCAGTTAAATTAGTATCATCCATTTTAATTGCTCTTTCAAAACTATCGACAATTGGCAGTAATTCCAAAACTAAATCTTCATTAGCATACTTAAGCATACGACTTACTTCTTCATCTTTACGATTACGATAATTTATAAGTTCGGCTTGCGTACGTAAATTTTTGTCTTGTAAATCACGCACTAAATTTTTTAAATCTTCAATTTCTTTATGCATTTTTTCATGATGTTTGCCTTCTTTTTTATGTTTATGTTCTTCTTTAGAACATTCACACTCATCATGCTCACAATCACATTTTTCTTTATCTTTAGTGCATTTGCATTCATCTTGTTCATGACATTTGCACTCTTCATCTTTTCTTTGTTTTGTTTCTCCCACTATTATCACCTCTCAATATTTTTCTTAATAAAATCGATTAAAGAAATAACACGTTCATATTCCATTCGCTTCGGTCCTATTAAAGCAATTGTTCCTTCTTCACCATCAATATTATATTTTGTCTTAATAATAGTTACATCATCATCAAATTCATTTTCACTACCAATATAAATATTAATACCGTCATCACTAGCTTTAATATTACTTATCATTTCTTTATTATCGAATTTAGAAATAATTTCTCTTATTTTATCAGTATCATTAAACTCTGGCTGCATTAAAATATTACTTGTACCAGATAATTTAATACTGGCGTTTACATCATTCGAAAAATCACTAAACGCATTGTAAAAAGCATTGTATAAAACCTCATGCTGTTCAACATATTTAGCAATAATTGGTTTTATTTCAAATTCTAATTTCGAAGGAACTTCATCAAGAGGCGTTCCAATAACTAACTTATTTATCAAATCAACAGTTTTTTTGATTTCGGTAATTGAAACTATATCTTCAATAAACATATTCTTATGTTCCACGTGTCCCTTATCAGTAATAATAACTGCGATTAAATGATTAGTATCAAGGGGAACTGCTTCCACGCGATTAACTCGATTGTCACTAGAACTACTACCTAAAACAACAGCAGCATAACTAGTTAATTCGCTAACTATTTCCATACTTTTCGTAATCGCATCGGTTAATACTAAGGATTGATTTCTAAAAATAGTTTGTAGTTTAAGCATATCTTCACCACTTAGTTCACGTGGTTTCATAATATTATCTACATAGTAGCGATATCCTTTTTCACTAGGAACACGACCACTAGAAGTATGTGTTTTTTCTAATAAACCCAATTCTTCCAAAGCAGCCATTTCGTTTCGCACTGTTGCACTAGAACAATCCAATTTTTCACATATCGATTTTGAACCAATTGGACGCGCTGTTTTAATATAATCTTCAACAATAAATTTTAATAACTCCGCTTGTCTTTTACTGATCATAAACCACCTCTTGGCACTATCTTTTCTTAAGTGCTAATATAAGTATATGCCTATTTTTTAGCAATGTCAACTAAAAAGTGCTAATTTTTTAAAAAAAAGAAAAGAAATGTTATTTCCATTTCTTCATACTTTCTTTCATCATTTGTGTATACAAAATACGTAAACGAGTTTTTTCATTAGGATCCATACGCACAAAAATCAAACGTAGTTGATAACCACTATCTAAAGATAGTTGAATTTCAGCTTTGTTACTTTTAAAAACAATCGCTGCTGTACTAATTGAATAATAAGGAAAAATATGTATTTTCTTATAACGACCAAGAGGATCTAGATCAAACAAAATAATTTTCTTACTTGTAAATACACCTTTATCTCTTTTGGCTTTATAAGCAGCTACAATTTTTTCATCACCATCAACGTAATCTGTAACATATGTAGGTAGATTATCTAAATCCATCTCTACACTAAAATCAAAATATTTACTTAACTCTTTATACTTAATATACGCCATAATACCTCCTAATGTACAAATCCAAATTCATTAATAGGCCATAATCTTATGACAACTCTACCAATAATGTGTTCCTTACTAACAGGACCGAAATCACGGCTATCCGAAGAATTGATACGATTATCTCCCATAACAAAGTATTCATCTTCGCCTAACGACACTTGATCAAAATCAGCAGTCGCAACTTCAATATTAACTTCTTCATAAGCTTTGCCATCGATATATAAAATATTATCTTTGTAAGAAATTGTTTCACCAGGTAAACCGATAATTCTTTTAATCATATTTTTAGAATCCTGAGTAATTACTACGATATCATTACGTGATGGTTTAAAAAAGCGATATGAAAGTTTATCTAATAGTAAAACATCACCCTCTTTTAAATGTGGTTCCATTGAAGGTCCAATCACTTGATGAAATGTAGCAACAAATAAAACAATGAAAAAAACTACTACTACTACTAAAAAATATTTAAAACTATCTTTTAAAAATTCAGTTAAATCGCGAAAATCCATAGTATCACCATTTCTAGTATCATTTTAACAAAAATAATTTAGCATTACAAGTAAAACTAAATTATTTAATATTTGCAAGAACATATTCGTAAACTTCTTTACTTATTTCTTCCCGAGATTTTATATTATTATCGCTAGTACATTCAATCGTTTTCCATTTATAAGTTTGAGCTAATTCAATATAAGCTTCTTCAGCATGCTTTAGATAAATAGAATCTTTTTCATGTTGATCAGATCCCTCTTCTCTTTCTTGACGTAATAACAAGGCATACTCATGAGGCATATGCAGGAAAATAGCAATGTCTGGTTTAGGTAATTCTAACAATTTAAACTCTAACACATCAAGCCATGCATACATATTCATACGCTCATTCATATCATATATTTTTCCACCTTGATGAGCCATATTAGAATAGACATAGCGATCTAAAATTATATTAATACCTTGATCTAACAACTCATTTATCTTAGGTAAATTATAACGACGATCAGCCGCATAATATAAAGCTGCTACCTTAGGTTCAACATTAACTGCTCCCTCATCAAACCAACCATCACATATATACTCTTTTCCTAAATAAGGGCCACCAACAATTTTACCAGTTGGTGTGTCATACATAGGAAAACTTTTCTTTTCAACGGCAATATTATCAGCTAAAAGTTTTTCTAATAATAAATTACTTTGTGTTTCTTTACCCGAACAATCAGTTCCTTCAATTACAATTAATTTACCCCGCATTAAATCACCCCTTTTTATTTAATAATAATTGTTTTTCTCTTGGCTTTTGCTTTTGACCGCATGACATAGATCCTTCTGGGCATGGTCCATAAACACAAGGTGCACCAGCTTTACTAAATAAATATGGTGCAACATCTAACACTTCATCTAACATTAAATATGCTAATGTGCGAATTTCATCTTGTGCTCGCATACAACATCTTTCCTTAAAAAAATTCAATAAACTACGAGCATTCATAGTAACAACTATCTTAGTCTCACAAGCATTAGGTAAAATACTGCGAGCATTTTCTAAAGCTTTTTTTAGATTGTTTTTTTCATTTTGGGAATTTATTTTATTATATTTCATAACTAAAGCATCACGAATTGCGACATAACTTGCTATATCAGCTTTAACAATTCGCATAAATTCTTGATAAGCAACCTCATTTTCTTTAATATCATTGGGAACAACTACCCCAAAAGTATTTTCTAAATCTACATAGCGTTGTGACTGTTGACTATATGAAGCAATGCGATGACGCACTAACTGATGTGAACAACTGCGACTAATTCCTTCAATAGCAAAAGTAAAAGAAGCGTGTTCAAAAGGACTTTGATGACCTAAAGACGATAAACGCTCAATAAAAGCTTGATTTTTTTTATCATCGGCATTATCCAAAAGTGTTTTAGCATCAGTTTTGGAATAACATAATTTCGCAGCTGAAGCTACAACAGCCTCAGGACCTTTATCATCAATTGTTTTTGTATAAGCAATTAAATGTACACTTGGTTGTACTTCTCTTATTTCCATAAATCCTCCTAATAAACAATATTATTTAATTTATCAAACTCAACTTCAAGAAACTTCTTACTAGCTAAAAAATCACACATATGAACCATTCTTTGATATTTATTAGATGGTTTAGGTAAAATCTCATTGCCACTATAATCTGTATTCCACTGTCCCATATGACTTTCAATAGCATTAGCAAGTAATTTTACTTCTTCATCAGTTAACTTTGTTTTAGCTTGGTTATCACGAATAAATTGTGCGGCTAGTAAAGGATGATCATAACGTGTATACTTTTCTTGAATTAATCCACTTTTAAGTCCATCATGTAACATCATCCCTAAAAGCAATAAATCTTTCTCATCACTAGTAAATGAATGGCCAATCGAATCATTGTTTAATAACTCATAACCAATTCGAACAACTACCTTTGTATGTCTTAATAATCCTCCATCACCTAACGCGTATTTAGGATGATATTTACCAGTAGAACTAGCTGGAATATGGTAAAAATATTCCGGTAATAAATTAACTAAAATATTCGCACTTTCTCTAATACGCGAATTTTTGATATAAAATAACTCTTTAATAAAATATTCATTCATAACCTACTTCGACACTTCCATTCTTTTTAATTATAACACAAGCGAACATATTTTCGCAACACTATATAAAGTTTATTAAAATTTCATTAGCCAAATATACATACTCATCACTTATAAATAAATAATCATCTTCAATTTTAAGTTTACTTTCTTTTAACATATCCTTAATATCAAAAACATTCTCTAACTTTTTATGATATCTTTTTTCAAATTCTAATAAAGATATTCCTTTAATCTTACGAAGACCTAAAATAACAAAATTCTGCATGTCTTCTAATTCATCTAATACATGACAAGACATTAAATATTTACCTTCTAAATACTTATTAATACTCCGTGTATTTTCATATCTTTTATTATCTAAATAGCCACTTGCTCCTAACCCAAAACCATAATATTCTAAATTATCCCAATAAGTCAAATTATGAGAAGAAAAATAACCTTCTTTAGCATAGTTACTAGTTTCGTAGTGAATATAACCATTTTTTTCTAAAATTTCCTTAAGATATTTATACATTTCATAATCCAAATCTTCATCAATATATTCCATCTTTTGGACACCAAACTTAGTGTGTGGTTCAATAATTAAAGAATATAGTGAAATATGGGGAAGATCTAAAGATAAAAAATACTTCAAGTCTTGTTTTAAATCCTCTAATGTTTCACTTGGTAAAGCATACATTAAATCGATATTTATATTGTCAAAATATTTTTTTAACATCGAAATCTTACTAAAAACCATTTCTTTATCATGTTTTCTTTCAATAATTTTAAGTAATCTAGAATTAAATGTCTCAACGCCAATACTTATACGATTAACACCATGTTTTTTTAATAAGACAGCTTTATCTTCATCGATATTTTCAATATTTACTTCTACTGTATATTCATAATTGGAATTTTTTTTAAAAGTATCAACTATTTTTAAAAGCCTTTCTAATTCTTCATAACTTAGACTACTAGGTGTTCCACCACCTATATAAATCGTCTCTAATTCTTCATTACGATAATTTGTTTTAATCTCTTTATCTAATGCATGTAAATAATCTTTAACCCATTTGGGATTATAAAAGAGTTTACAAAAATCACAATAGGCACATATATGTTTGCAAAAAGGGATATGAATATAGGCACTTTTAACCATTTAATCACATCCCTTCTCTTATAATTTTTTTATTTCTTCATCTTCATCATAAATATGAAATCTACTATTTATTATATCAAATTGCTCTGGCATAATAATACGTCCTAACTCATTAAAAGTCATCTGCATTTCTAAACTATCAACATTTAACTCATCACATATTTGATCAAACGATTTATCTTTATTTCTAATAAAATAATCAAATACTTTTGCCATACGATTTTCAACATCTAACTGATGTGAATCAGTTTCACAACGTGATGCTTTAATATGTTTTTTAATGCTAGTTTTGCTATGACCAGTTTCTTTAGCTAAAGAACTAATAGAACGACCTTTATTATATTCACTATTAATCTTTTCTTTTTCATCAACAGTTAAACCAACCGTTTTATTATTATTAATAATGATTTTTAATTTTTCTAAATCCTTAGGATCAGCAAATTTCACAATACGTGTTTTGATATCACTATGAATTGTTGCTTGCGAAACACCAAAATGTTTAGCCGTCTTAACAATACTACTTTTTGTTTCTAACATATATTTTAAAACTTCTATCGCTCTATTTTCAGGTTTTAATTTCATCTAATCACTCCTTATGCATTTTCAAAACACTCAAAAATGCTTCTTGTGGTATCTCAACACTGCCAACCATTTTCATTCTTTTCTTTCCTTCTTTTTGTTTTTCTAACAATTTACGTTTACGTGAAACATCTCCACCATAACATTTAGCTAAAACATCTTTTCTAACAGCTTTAATTGTTTCACGAGCAATTGCTTTATTACCAATAACAGCTTGAATAGGCACTTCAAATTGTTGACGAGGAATTAATTCTTTTAAACTCTCAACAACCATTCGACCTCTTTGATATGCGAAATCTTTATGAACAATAACACTCAAAGCATCGACAATTTCACCATTTAACAAAATATCCATTTTTGTTAAATTACTACTTTTGTAACCAATTGGTTCATAATCAAAAGAAGCATATCCTTTAGTACTTGACTTAAGTTTATCAAAAAAATCATATACAATTTCTGATAGTGGAATATCATAGTGAATATTAACTCGTTTTTGATCTATATATTCCATACTCACATATGTTCCCCGTTTATTTTGACACAATTCCATAATCGCACCAATATATTCACTTGGAACAAAAATATTTGTACGAATATAAGGTTCTTTAATATCTAAAATACGTCCCTTATCAGGCATCTTCGATGGACTATCAATCAAAATATTTGTTTTATCTGTAAGTAACACATCATAAATAACTGATGGACTAGTTGCGATAATATTAATACCAAACTCTCTTTCAATTCGCTCCTCAATTATTTCCATGTGTAAAAGTCCTAAAAAACCACAACGAAAACCAAACCCTAAAGCTTTACTTGTCTCTGGTTCAAATTCTAAAGCCGCATCATTTAATTGTAACTTTTCTAAAGCTTCTCTTAAATCAGTAAAATCATTAGCTTCAATAGGATATATTCCACAAAACACCATTGGTTTCATCGGCTTATAACCAGGAAGTGGTTTTTCGGCACCAGCGATAGCTGAAGTAATCGTATCACCAACTTTAACATCCATAATACTTTTAATACTTGCGGCAACATAACCAACCTCACCAGTATTCAAACAATCAACTTTTTGTTCAAAAGGATTGTGAATACCTAACTCTGTTACTTCAAAACATGCCCCTGTTGCCATCATCTTAATTTTATCGCCAACCTTAAGACTACCATCAACAACTCTAATAGAAGCAATAATACCACGATAAGCATCATAGTAACTATCAAAAATTAGTGCTTTCAAAGGTTTTTCTACTTCACCTTTAGGACCAGGAATACGCTTTATAATAGCTTCTACTAATTCTTTTATTCCCGTTCCTTCTTTAGCACTCGTTAAAATAATTTCATCCTTACGAAAACCAAAAGTATCCATCAACTCCATAGTAACTTTTTCAACATCAGCATTAGGTAGATCAATCTTATTAATAACAGGAATAATAGTCAAATCACTATTTAAAGCAAGATATAAATTAGCTAAAGTTTGAGCTTCAATTCCTTGCGCTGCATCGACAACTAAAATAGCTCCTTCACAAGCAGCCAAACTACGTGAAACTTCATAAGAAAAATCGACATGTCCAGGCGTATCAATTAAATTCAAACAATAATTTTCACCTAAATATTCATAACTAAGAGATACCGCATTTAACTTAATCGTTATTCCGCGTTCCCTTTCAATATCCATATTATCTAATAATTGATCTTTACTCTCACGTTCACTAACCGCACCAGTCAACTCTAAAATGCGATCAGCAAGTGTACTTTTGCCATGATCAATATGAGCGATAATACTAAAATTGCGTATATTTTCTTGCTTCATAACATCACTCATTTCTCTAAATATTATACTAACAAATAAGAAAAATCACAATAGTTTTCATATGATATAGTTAAAGAATACTAAGAAATCTTAACACCATTTGAACCTGATTTCGAAAGACCAATGTATGCGACATATGAACACTTTAATAATGCGTTAAGAGTTTTAAAAGAAAAATATTAATTGTACTTGTTCTTTCTACACTATCGGCTGTTAATTTTATAATTGTTGAACTGTTGCCACATATTCTCTATAGTCGCCAGTAGAGTCACATAATGTAAACGAAATGATTCCCATTGTTTCAATATCAGTAGGAATATTTTTTTGAAAGTTCAAGTATTCAATTGGGTATTTTAGATAAATCCCAAGTACTAAGATCTAATCGAAATTATCAACAGACATACCTACAATTGTTCATATCAGTTATATTTAATATGTAAATTTTTATTTTAACTTTGCAGTGATAAACTTAAAGTAAAGAACTGAAAGGATATTTGTAATTTATTATTTTGTCACAAAAAAAGTTTATGAAATTCATAGACTTTTTTATATTTTGGTTGCGTTTAAATCAATATCTATATTAACATTTTTATTATTTAGATATTTATCTTGTAGAAATTTTAAAGTATTAATTATATCTTTTGTGTTTTTGTATTTTAAAATTATTTGCATGCGATAAATATTATTTATTTTAATCATAGTTGGACTACTAGGTCCTAACACAATAATTTCATTATGTAAGTTTTGTCTAAAATATTTACCTATTTTTTCACTTTCAGTGACGACTTCTTCATATTTTTTTCCTTCTATTTTTACTAAACACAAATTATAATACGGAGGATATTTTAAACGATGTCTAATATGGAGTTCCTCTTTATAAAAACTTAAATAATCATGTACACTAGCTTTTTGTATACTATAGTGATCAATATTAAATCCTTGGATTACAACTTCGCCTAATTTTTCACTACGACCAGCACGACCAGCCACTTGACTTAAAAGTTGAAAAGTACGCTCACTACTTCGAAAATCTGGAATATTTAAACTTGCATCACCATTTAAAACACCAACTAATGTGACATCTTCAAAATCTAGTCCTTTAGCAATCATCTGGGTACCAATTAAAAGATTATACTTTTTATTTGCAAAATCTTTTATTATACGTTCGTGACTTCCTTTTTTCGAAGTTGTATCAATATCCATGCGAACAACTCTAGCCATGGGAAATAATTCTTTTGTAATCTCTTCTAGTTTTTGTGTTCCCATCCCAAATTCATTAATATCTTTGCTTTTACAACTAGGACAAACTAATAACTTGGGTTTTTGATACCCACAATAATGACACTTCATAATATTATTCTTTTTATGATAAATAAGAGGGATATCACAATTAGGGCATTTGTCTACATATCCACAATTTTGACAACTTACCACAGTTGAATAACCTCGTCTATTTAAAAGAATAATAATCTGTTCATCATTCTTTAAGCGCTCTTCGATTTTTTGTTTTAATAATCGTGAGTAAACTTTAAAACGATAGCGCATTTCTTCTTTCATATCAACTAGATAGACTTTAGGCATGTTTTTATTAATCCTATCAGGCATTTCAAGTAAAGTATAAACACCTGTTTTAGCTCTAGTATATGATTCAATACTAGGTGTAGCACTTCCTAATACAATAGGACAATTATATCTTTTACAGCGCCACAAAGCAACATCAATTGCATTGTATTTAGGATTGTTTTCTTGCTTATAAGTAGTTGAATGTTCTTCATCTATAATAATCAATCCTAAATTAGTAAATGGTGCATATATAGCAC
>CALVXF010000009.1 GCA_944368875.1 uncultured Bacilli bacterium | reverse complement strand
GTGCTTTATATATTATTCCTTTGGTTGTTGCTTATAGTTTTGGTTATTATGATAGTTTTAATGGTTTAGAAGCAATATTCGCAAGCGCGTATGTTATGCTTATTGGGTCTTTTGTACCAATTCCTGGGGGAACTGGTGGCTTGGAATACGGCTTTGTACAATTTTATGGTAATTTTGTTAGTGGTGGCGTTTTAAATGCAATGATGTTAGTATGGCGTGTAATTACATATTATTTTGGTATGTTGATTGGTGGTATTGCTCTTAATTTTATGAGAAAGGAAGAATAGAATGCGAATAGGTATTTTTACAGATACATATCCTCCTTATATTAATGGTGTTTCAACAAGTGTTGCGATGTTAGAAAATGCTTTAACCAAAATGGGGCATGAGGTTTTTATTGTTACCGTTAATCCTGAGAAGTATTCTTTTAAAGAAAATGATCATATTATTAGGATTCCTGGTATTCCTATAGGAATATACGATTATCGTTTAACAGGTATTTATCCTTTAAAAGCGATTAAGAAAATCAAAGCTTGGGATTTGGATATTATTCATTCTCATACGGAGTTTGGGGTTGGGACTTTTGCTCGTATTATTGCTAAGCAATTAGATATTCCTTTAGTTCATACATATCATACGATGTATGAAGATTATGTACATTATATTACTAAAGGTTATTTTAATCGCTCTAGTAAGAAATTAGTTGAATATTTAACGAAGTTTTATTGTGATAAAACAGCTACTGAGTTAATTGTACCAACGAAGAAGACATATGATCTTTTTAAAGAAAAATATCATCTTGAAAAAGATGTGCATATTGTTCCAACGGGAATTGAAATTGAGCGTTTTTTTAAAAAAGATATCGATCGTGCTAAAGTTAAAAAATTACGTCAAAATCTAGGAATTCAAAATGATGATTTTGTTATTTTATTTGTGGGACGTATTGGTAAAGAAAAAAGTGTTGATGTTTTAATTGATGGGCAAGTATTAATTTCCCGTAAATATCCACGCGCAAAATTGGTTATTGTTGGGGATGGACCTGATATTGAACAATTTAAAAAACGTGTTAAGCGTTTGAAATTAAGTGATAATGTTATTTTTGTTGGCAAGGTTCCTTGGGAAGAAGTGCCATATTATTACAATATAGCTGATGTTTTTGTAACGGCTTCTAAAACGGAAACACAAGGACTTACAGTTATTGAGGCGATGGCTGCTAGTTTACCTGTTGTTGCGGTTTTAGATGATGCTTTTAAAAATACTATTGAAGATGGTGTTAGTGGCTATTTATTTAAAGATCGCCGTGATTATCAAAAGAAAATTATGATGTTGTTGGAAAATCCTGATGTTCTTGCTAAAATGAGTGAGGAAGCTTTTAAAAGAGCAGAACCACATAGTACTAAGTATTTTGCGCAAAATGTTTTGGATGTATATATGAAGGCTTTAGGTGATCGTGGTGTTAAAGAGAGAAGTTTTACTTCAAGATTGAAAAGAGTAATTAAAAGGGGGCTAAAAAGTGACTAATAAATTGGTTGTAGCTAATTTTAAAATGAGTATGGATACAAGTGATGTCAACAATTACTTAAAAGATATTGCCACTTTAGATAATAAAAATGTGGTTATATGTCCAACTTCTATTTATCTACCATATTTTTTAAAGAAAAAGTTTGAAGTTGGCCTTCAAAATGTTTATAAAGAAGATTTAGGTGCTTATACAGGCGAAATTAGTCCTAAACAAGCTTATAGTATAGGAGTTCGCTATGTGATTTTAGGACACTCTGAACGTCGTCAATATTTTAAAGAAACAAATGAGTTTGTAAATGAAAAGATAAAGGCTTGTTTAAAGAATAATTTAAAAGTTATTTTATGTATTGGTGAGACTAAAGAAGAAAGAGATTTACTTAAGACTAAACGTATTTTGAAAAAACAAATAGTTTCCTGTTTAAAGGATTTAAAGAGTATTCAAAATGTGGTAATTGCTTATGAACCGATTTGGTCAATCGGTACTAATATAACACCTACGAATGCTGAGATTGAGGATGCGATAACATTTATTAAAGATGTTGTTTGGGAGTTGTTTGAAGCCAAGATTAAAGTTTTATATGGTGGTAGTGTTAATGAAAATAATATTAAAAGTTTAAATTCGATTAATAATGTTGATGGTTTTTTAGTTGGAGGAGCCTCAACAAATTATAGTAAATTTAAAAAGATAATTAAGGAAGTAACAGAGTAGTTACTTCCTTTTTAGTTTTTCGACAAAATTAGCTATTTTTTACTCTAGCCTTATTTTAGAGAAACAATTATAATTATTTTATAGTAGTACTAGGAGGAGATATTTATGGAAAATACAAGAGTTTTGATAGTAGATGATAATGAGGCATTAGTTAATATGATTAAGGAATATTTTGAAAAGAAAACGAATATTAAGATAGTTCTAAGTGCTTATGATGGATTAGAGGGAATATCTTTAATAGAAACTAAACAAGATTTATATGATGTTATTTTATTAGATCTTATAATGCCTAATAAAGATGGTTTATATGTGTTAGAGAAAATGCGTGAATTAAAAATCAATAAACCAGTTATTGTCGCAACTAGTTATAATAGTACTGATGCTATTAACGAAGTGGCTAGTTATGGAGTTAATTATTTTATTTTGAAGCCTTTTGATTTGCCTGATTTAGAAAAAAGAATAATGTCTTTTAAAAATAAAGAAAACAAGGGTAGAACAATAGATTTATTACAGACAAACTTAAATACAACAGTTACACGCATGTTACATGATTTAGGTATTCCTTCACATATTAAGGGTTACAATTATATTAGAGAAGGGATATGTATGGTTTATGAAAATCCTAATATGATTGGTGGGATTACAAAAGAATTATATCCCGCTTTAGCAAGTCGTTTTAACACAACTACTTCAAGAATTGAAAGAGCGATAAGACATGCTATTGAAGTAAGTTGGAATCGTGGTGATTTAGATTATATGGAAGAGTTGTTTGGTCATAGTGTAGATATCGATCGTGCTAAGCCAACTAATTCTGAATTTATTGTTACTTTAGCAGATAAGTTATGTATTGAAAGTCATAAAATTGGAGTATAGTTTGAAAGTTTATAATGTCAAAAAAATAAATTTTGGTTTTTCAAATATTTATGTTTTACTTTATAAGTGTTATAATACTAATAGGTGATAGTAATGAAACCAGTTGTGTTATGTATATTAGACGGGGTTGGTATTAGAGAAAGTGAACATGGTAATGCTTTTAAAATGGCTAAAAAACCAAATTTTGATTATCTATGGAATACTTATCCTCATAGTTTATTAGAAGCTAGTGGTGAATTAGTTGGATTACCTAAAGGACAAATGGGTAATTCGGAAGTAGGACATTTAAATATAGGGGCTGGAAGAATTGTTTTTCAACCACTACAACTAATTACTAAGCATATTAATGAAGGAACTTTTTTTACTAATGAAGAATTATTAAAAGTAATTAAACATGTTAAGGATAATAATTCCAAAATGCACTTATTTGGTTTAGTTAGTGATGGTGGAATACATTCAACTATGAGTCATTTATTCGCATGTATTGATTTGTGTAAAAAAGAAGGAATTAAGGATTTATACGTTCATGCCTTTTTAGATGGTCGTGATACTTTACCTACGAGTGCTTGTAAATATTTAGATATGCTTAGTGCGAAATTAAAAGAAGTAGGTATTGGTAGTATCGCAACTATTAGTGGACGTTATTATGCGATGGATCGTGATAATCGCTGGGATCGTATTAAAAAAGCTTATGATGCGATTGTTAATAATCAGGGAGAACACTTTAATAGTTATCAAGAAGTTTTAGAAAGCAATTATAGTAAAGATATAACTGATGAGTTTGTCGTACCAGCGATTCTTGATAGTAATGGTATGGTTTCTGAAAACGATGGCATGATTGTATTTAATTTCCGACCAGATCGTTTACGTGAACTATTTACAGTTTTAACTAATCCTGAGTTTAAAGATTTCAAACGCGAGTTTATTCCTAATTTAAAACTTGTTACAATGCTTACGGTTGCAGATACTGTCAAGTATAAACAAGCTTTTGACATGGTTGACTTAAAGAACACTATAGGTGAATATGTCAGTTCTTTTGGACTTAAGCAATTACGTATTGCGGAGACAGAAAAATATGCCCATGTAACTTATTTCTTTGATGGTGGTATAGAAAAGGAATTAAAAGGATGCAAACGTATTTTAATTCCATCTCCTAAGGTCGCTACATATGATTTAAAACCAAGTATGAGCGCTTATGAAGTTACGGATACTTTGCTTAAAGAATTAGATAATGATTATGATATGGTTATTTTAAATTATGCTAATGGTGATATGGTAGGACATACCGGTGTTTTAGAAGCTGCTATTAAAGCTGTTGAGACGCTAGATGAATGTTTGCTTAAATTATATAATAAAGTTGAGGCTTTAGGTGGTGTGATGATGATTATTGCTGACCATGGCAATTGTGAATGGATGTTAGATGATGATAACAATGTTATTACAAGTCATTCGACAAATAAAGTTCCATGTATTATTACAAGTCATGAATATAAAGTTCGTGATGGTAAATTAGGTGATGTTGCACCAACTATTTTAAAACTTATGAATTTAGATATTCCTAGTGAGATGACTGGTGAATTATTAATAGAAGAATAAAAATATTTTGATGAATAAATATGAGTTGAAAAAGTTATTGCACGATAACTTTTTTAATTAGACAAATATAGTATTCCATGTTAAAATTATATAGTGGTCTTATGAAAAAAAAGAAGTTGAATAAAGAAAATGTTTTTGTGGCTTTAAGTATTGTTTTTTTATTAGGTTCAATACTTTTTTATGGTGGTCGTTTGATCTATTTTTATAATTTAGAAAATAAAGCTGAAGAAGAAGTTGTTACTAATTTAAATGATGTTTTAATTAGTGAAGAAGTTTTTTCTGGTGATGGATTATATAAAGTTGATGATGTCTATTATTTTAGAGGAAGTGATGTAGACAATTATCTACTTTATAGTGGTCGTTTGTTTAGAATTGTTGGTATTGATCAAGATGGTGGAATTAAACTTATCAGTGATGAGGTAAATACGGTTATTTATGATGGTCGTGATGAGAGTGTTGATTCTTATGTCGATGATTGGTTAAATAATGTTTATCTTGATACTTTAAATCAAGATTATTTAACTGATACTTCTGTTTGTAGTGATTATATTGATACTAATATTACTTGTAATGATGTACTTAAAGAAAATATTAGTTCTTTGAGTTTATATGATTATATGCAAGCAAATGACACTGAATCTTATTTAAATAATGGTTCTTATTTTTGGCTTAAATCTAAGAAGAGTGATAATACTACTTGGTATGTTGATCCAGAAGGGATTTCTTCAACTACTACTAATAAAGTAAGTCTAGGAGTTAGACCAGTTATTACTTTAAAAAAAGATTTAGTTGTTGTAAGTGGGGATGGAAGTGATTCTAATCCTTATACAATTGAAAATGTAATTGCTTTTAATTTAAGTGATGCTTATGTTGGAAGTTATGTATCTTTTAGTGATTATTTATTTAGAATTATGAGTAATGGTGATACTACACGTCTAGTGATGGTTGATGATATGGATAAACATATTTTTTCAACTTATAGTAATGCTTTTGAAACTAATCGCCGTAATAGTTTAGCATATTATTTAAATCATGATTTTTACAATAGTTTAGATAGTGATTATTTAATTAAATCAGATTTTTATGATGGTATTTATGAAAATTATTATAAAGAAGTAGAAAGTGATAGTGTTAATGCTTATGTAGCTTTACCTAGTGTTGGGGATATTTTATTTACTAGTGATAGTTTATTGATAACGCCTACGGGAAAGGCAACACAAGCTATTTATGCGATTAATAATGGGCGTTTAAATAGTATTGAAATAGATACTGAATATAGTTATAAACCGGTTATTACCCTTAAAGAAGATATAGTTATCGCAAGTGGAACAGGAACAAGTAGTGATCCATATATATTGAAGTAAAGTAGGTGATTTATGGAAGAGTTAGAAATTGTTTTGATTGATGAAGAAAAAAAACCGATAGAAA
The DNA here is from genome assembly GCA_944368875.1 of uncultured Bacilli bacterium. Classification (GTDB taxonomy): domain Bacteria; phylum Bacillota_I; class Bacilli_A; order RF39; family UBA660; genus CALVXF01. The sequence goes on along the minus strand of CALVXF010000009.1, from coordinate 28,287 downwards.
AAGGCAAGAAAAAAAAGAATAAATTAGTTATTACTTGTCTTGTTTTAGATATTCTTGCTTTAATTGGTTATTTTATTACTTATGGGCCATGGGATTATGCCAGAAATTTATTAGTCACAACCGCAATGACAACGATGAATCACAAGTATTTAGCTCGTATATTTTATAGTGATGCGACAATTAGAGAAATTATGAATGCTAATTATGTTTTGGAATCAGGAGATTCTACTGATATTTCACAGATTACTTTTATTGAAAATGATACTGGTATTTATGAATCTATTTATGAAGAACAAATTTTAAAAAGAGATAAAGACGATGTTTATAAATTAATTCCTATTTCTGGGAATAATTATAAAGGGACTTTAGTTGCGATTTATGATGCTTCAAAAGTAGAACTTGCTTTATCTAAATACTTTGGTACTTGGGGTCAATATGTAACAACAATTACACGTGAAAATGATGCTTTAATTGGTATAAATGCCAGTGCTTTTGAAGACGATGGTTGGAGTGGTAATGGTAGTAAACCAACAGGTGTTGTAATCATGGATGGTAAGATAGTTTATCAAGGTATTTCTACAGGCTATGGTGGAGGAATTATCGGTTTTACTGAAGACAATGTTTTAATGTTAACTAAAAAAAGTGCTAGTCAAGCGATTGCTGAAGGTTTAGAAGATGGTGTTGAGTTTGGTCCATTTTTAATTGTTAACGGAGAACCTTCGTTTATTAAAGGAAATGGTGGTTGGGGAATTGCTCCTCGAACTGCGATTGCGCAACGTAAAGATGGAATTGTTCTATTTTTAGTTATTGATGGACGTAGACCAGGTCATAGTTTAGGTATTGATATGACTGAGATGACTAAGATCTTACTTAATTATGGTGCTTACAATGCTGCTAATTTAGATGGTGGGTCTTCTAGTGTTTTATCAGTAAAAGGTGAATTGTATAATCGACCAACGGGATCAACAGAGACTGGTGAACGCTCTAGTCCTAATGCTTGGATAGTAAAATAAAATGGTTTATTTTATAAAAGGCTATGCCTTTTTTTGTTTAGAAAGTTATGTTATAATTGTGGTGGTGATTTTATGTGGAAAATAGGGGATGTAGAAATTAAAAATAGAATTGTTCTCGCACCTATGGCAGGCATTTGTAATAATGCTTATCGTAGAATCATAAAACAGATGGGTTGTGGCCTTATTACTTGTGAGATGGTAAGTGATAAAGCGATTATGTATGGTAGTAAGAAGACTATTGACATGCTTTATATGACAGAAGATGAAAGACCTATTAGTCAACAGATTTTTGGTAGTGACAAAGAAAGTTTTGTTATTGCGGCTAAGTATATTTATGAGAATATGCATCCAGATATTATTGATATTAATATGGGGTGTCCTGTTCCTAAAGTGGCTTTAAAAAGTCAAGCAGGTAGTGCTTTACTAAAAGATCCTCGTAAAGTATATGAGATAGTTAAAAGTGTTGTTTCAAGTGTTCCTATTCCGGTGACAGTTAAAATTCGTAGTGGTTGGGATAATAATAGTATTAACGCGCCTCTGATTGCTAGAGTATGTGAAGAAGCAGGAGCATCTGCGATAACTATTCATGGAAGAACACGTAGCCAAGGATATAGTGGTAAAGCCGATTGGAATATTATTAAAGCTGTTAAAGAAAGTGTTAGTATTCCTGTTATAGGCAATGGCGATATTAAGAGCTGTTATGATGCCAAAAGAATGCTTGATTTTACTGGATGTGATGCTGTGATGATTGGGCGTGGTGTTTTAGGAAATCCATGGTTAATTAAAGAATGTATCGATTATTTAGAAAAAGGTATAGAACCTAAAGAAATTAGTTTACAAGAAAGATTAGATATGATTTTAAAACATATGGATTATTTGCTTGCTTTTAAAGTAGAGAAAGTTGCAATTTTAGAACTTCGTAGTCATGCTGCATGGTATTTAAAAGGTATTAGTGGGATGAATGACTATAAGAAGAAATTTTTTCAAGCAACAACTAAAGAAGATATTATAAAAATAGTAAAGGAGATAAAGGAAAATGGAATATGCTAGTTTTAAAGAACGTTTAGGTGCTTATATTATTGATGTGTGGATAGTTTTTTTAGTTACTAGTTTAATTGCTACATTTGTTGATTTCAATCAAGATAAAGTCAAGGTTTTAAATGCGGAAATCGATGAATTAACTAGTCGTGTTTTAAATAATGAAATAAGTTTTGATACTTATTTTGGGGAATATGCTTCAATCGCGCAAGATATTGATCGCAATAATGCGATATACAATGTAGTTAATGCTTTTGTTATTATCGGTTTTTTTATTGTTATTCCCTATTTCAATGATGGAATGAGTATTGGCAAACGTATTTTAAAAATTAAAGTAGTGCGTGATGATGGTGAATTATTGAGTTTGAATAATTTGGTAATTAGAAATTTTATTACGACAAGTTTAGCTTATATGTTAATTTCTTTATCTTTACTCTATATAACTCCAATAATGTTTTATTTTTGGATTATATTATTTTTAAGTTTTATGCAGTTTTTACTAGTAATTCTTAGTGCTTTTATGGTAATATATAGACGTGATAAACGAGGTTTACATGATATGCTAGCGCATACTAGTGTAATCAAAAATAGATGAGGTGAAAAATATGCGAGAATTTAGTGAACAAGAAATAGTTAGAAGAGAAACTTTAGAAGAAATGAAAAAAGTAATTAATCCTTATCCTGAACGTTTTGTTCGCAATTATGAATTATGTGATGCGGCGAAGTTAGAAGATGGCATCAAGGATGTTAAAGTAGCCGGTCGTATTGTTTTAATGCGTAAGATGGGGAAACTTTCTTTTTTGACTTTACAAGATATCAATGGTCGAATTCAAGTATCAATCAAAATCGATATGGTTGGTGAAGAAGCTTATGATTTTTTCAAAAAACATATTGATTTAGGTGATTTTATCGGTGTTGAGGGAGAAACTTTTACAACTCATACTGGTGAGAAAACAATTAGAGCAAATAGTTATACTTTTTTAGGTAAAGCTTTAAAACCTCTTCCTGAAAAATTTCATGGTTTAACTGATGTTGAAGCTATTTATCGTGAACGTTATCTAGATTTGATTACATCTGAAGAATCAAGAAAGAAATTTTTATTGCGTTCTAATTTTATTAAGGAGCTACGTAATTATTTAAACGAAGCTGGTTATATTGAAATTGAGACACCAGTTTTAAACAATAAAGCAAGTGGCGCAACAGCTAAACCATTTATTACACATCATAATGCTTTAGATGTTGATCTATATTTACGTATTGCACCTGAAACTTATTTAAAAAGAGCCGTTGTTGGGGGCTTTACCAAAGTGTATGAAATAGCGCGTTGTTTTCGTAATGAAGGAATGGATGCTACCCATCTTCAAGATTTTACGATGATCGAAGGATATGGTGCTTATTTGAATTACGAAGATAATATGGTTTTTTTACAAAATATGTTACAAACGATTATTCAAAAATTATTTGGAACTTTAGTTTTAACTATTGATGATAAAGAAATTGATTTAAGTGGTAATTGGCCAGCTATATCATTTAGAGATTTGATTTTAAAATATTCTAATATTGATATTGATGTTTATAATACAAAAGAAAGTTTACTTAAAAAGATTAAAGAAGAAAATATTGAAATTGATTCTGAAGTGCCATTAGAAGATCTAGGTTATGGTAATTTAGTTGATCAATTATATAAAAAGGTGGCTCGTCCTAATGTTTTAGGTCCAGTTTATTTAATTAAACATCCAATTGAATTATCACCTTTAGCACGTGCTAATGATGAGAATAAAAATCTTACTGATCGCTTCCAATTAATTATTAATGGTGCTGAAATAATCAATGCATATTCCGAATTGGTTGATCCTCAAGAACAAGAAAAGCGTTTACTTAAACAAGCTGAATTAAAAGCCAAAGGTGATGTTGAGGCTATGCCTATGGATTATGAGTATATTGAAGCTATGGAATATGGTATGCCACCAATTTCTGGTTGGGGTATGGGTATTGATCGTATACTTCAAATTTTAACTAATTCAGAAAATATTAAAGATGTTATTATGTTCCCTTTGATGCGTAAGAAGGATTAATGAAGTTATATGTTGTAAGACATGGTCAAACTAATGAAAATATTGGTAAGATCATGCAAGGAAATATGGATACACAATTAAATGAAAAGGGAATAGAACAGGCACGTAGTGCTCGTGATAAATTAAAAGATGTAAAAATCGATGTTATTTTCTCATCGCCTAAAGCTCGTGCTTTAGATACGGCTAAGATTATTAGTGATGGTAAAATTCCAATTATATGTGATGATCGTTTGCGCAGTCGTAATCATGGTGAGTTTGAAGGTCTTGATCGAAGAACTATCAATTTATATGAATATTGGAATTATGAATTGAATAAAGAATATCAAAAAGCTGAGAGTGTTGGCGATTTATATAATCGAATTGTTAGTTTTCTTCGGATGTTAAAAAAAGATTATAGTGATAAAACAGTTTTAATTACAACACATAGTGGAATATGTAGGATATTATATTATTATTTTAATGGTATTCCTAGTGATGGTGATATGACTAGTTATCAAGCGGCTAATGGCCGAATTGAAGAATATGAATTATAGGAGGTTTTATGAAAATATTATCAGTTAATTGTGGTAGTTCATCTTTGAAATTTCAAATGTATGAAATGCCCGAAGAAAAGGTATTAATATCAGGTGTTTTTGAACGTATTGGTATTGAAGGAAGTTTTTATACGATTAAAATTAATGGCGAAAAAATAAAAAAAGAAGTAGAACTTAAAGATCATAAAGTGGCTTTTGAAATTTTAATCGATGAATTAAAATCAAATCAAGTTGTCAAATTTTTAGATGAAATCAAAGGAATTGGTCATCGTGTTGTCCAAGGAGGAGCCTATTTCGATAAGACAGTTGTTGTTGATGAAGATGTAATTGCCAAAATTGATGAATTAAGTGCTTTAGCGCCTCTTCATAATCCAGCAGCGATTGTTGGTATTCGTGCAGCTCAGGAAGTTGTTCCAAATGCAGTACAAACAGTTGTATTTGATACGGCTTTTCATCAAACTATGGAAGAAGAGACATATTTGTATGCTGTTCCATATGAATGGTATACTGACTATAAAGTAAGAAGATATGGTGCTCATGGAACTAGTCATAAATATGTAGCTTTACGCGCAAATGAAATTTTAGGTCGTATGAATACTAAGTTAATTACTTGTCATATTGGTAATGGAGCTAGTATTAGTGCGGTTAAAGATGGCAAATGTGTTAATACATCAATGGGTTTAACGCCTAATGCAGGTTTAATTATGGGTAGTCGTTGTGGTGATATCGATGCAACAATTGTGCCTTATATTATGGAAAAAACAAAGATGAGTCCTAAAGAAATGGATACAGCTTTAAATAAACAAAGTGGTCTTCTTGGAATAAGTGGTGTTAGTAGTGATTCTCGTGATATCGAAGAAGGTATCCACAAAGGCAATGAAAGATGTCTACTTGCTCAAAAGATGTATGTTAGAAGAATCATTGATTATATTGCTAAATACTATGTTGAACTTGAAGGATGCGATGCGATTATCTTTACAGCTGGTGTTGGTGAAAATTCTGCTTCAACTCGTCGTGAAGTTATGGATGGTTTAAAAGTATTAGGTGTTATTGCGGATCCTGATTCTAATAATGTTCGTGGTAAGGAAACTTTAATTACAACTAGTGATTCTAAAATACCATGCTATATTATTCCAACTGATGAGGAACTTATGATTGCTCGCGACACATACGCTTTAGTTTAAGAGTATAATTTTGTAAAAGGGAATGAGTTGGCATTCCTTTTTTTTTAATTATTTGTTATAATTGCTTTAGTAGAAAGTGTGATATTGTGTTTTTGAAAGATAATATATATAAAAGAATTTATAAAAAGATAAAACAATATGATAAAATTGTTATTGCTCGTCATGTTGGAGCAGATCCTGATGCTTTAGCAAGTAGTATTGCGCTTCGAGATATTATTTTAAATACTTTTTCCAATAAGAAAGTATATACGATTGGTTTTCCAGCTAGTCGCTTTAAGTATATTGGTGCTTTAGATAAAATACCAGAAGATATTTCTGATGCTTTACTTATTGTTACAGATACCCCAGATTTTAAAAGAATAGATGGCGCAAATCCTCGTGATTTTGCTTATTCGATTAAGATTGATCATCATCCTTTTGTTGAGAAGACTTGTGATTTAGAATGGATAGATGATAAAGCTAGTAGTGCCAGTCAAATGATAATTGAGTTAGTTTTCAACTCTAAATTAGTTATGACCAAGGAAGCTGCTGAAAAGTTATATATTGGGGTTGTAGCTGATACTAATCGCTTTTTGTTTTATTATACGACACCCAAAACTTTTGGTATTATAGCGCGTTTAATTAGTGATACTAAGATTGATATAACTGGCTTATATGAGTCTTTATATATGCGTTCTTTAAAAGAAAAGAAGTTTCAAAGTTATATTGTGGATAATTTTAAGGTTAGTGAAAATGGCCTTGCTTATATCCTAGTTGAAGAAGAGGCATTAACTAAATTTGGTGTTGATGCTGCTACTGCACGTAATATGGTTAGTGAATTTAATTATATCGATGAAATTTTAGTTTGGGCGATATTCACAGTTGATAAACAAAATAATAATATACGTGGTTCAATAAGAAGTAGGGGACCTATTATTAATGAAGTTGCCAGTAAATATAACGGCGGTGGTCATGTTATGGCAAGTGGTGTTAGATTAAATAACGAAGATGAGTTAGAAGAGTTAATCGTAGATTTAGATTCGGAATGTGAAAAATATAAAAGCAATGAAAAACAAGACTGAAGTCTTGTTTTTATGTCTCAGGATTGAAACTTTGGACGAATTCACTATTACTGTTAAAAGCAACATAAACCGCAATAATTGCAGGTAATATAGTTATAAAAGAACTTATTAGTTGTAAGAGTAAATTATAGTTATAGCGTCCAATTTGTTTAGCTATTATAATTCCTCTATAACTATTTATAAAAAAGCCTATTGTAATTAATAAAATAACTAATCTAATTATGATAATTATACTTTGAACATCTTCACTTTTATATAAACCAGGTTTTTTTTGAAATTTTAAATAAGCATCATATAAGACACTTAATGAAAGAGTTGTAAAAATAATAAAAGCTATTGTTAAAAAGATTTGTTTTAGAAAAAGAAAGTCTATTTGTTCGTTTATATTATCAGTAGAAAGATTGTTCATATACTAATTTCCTCTCTTTTTAAAAACTATATAATTATATGTGTATTTGATAAGTTAGATGTCATGATTTTTTTGAAAAAAATCGTTTTTTTTTAAAACTAATTTTTAAAAAATATTAAAATTTAGATTTTTTTAATTTTGTTACCTGGTAGTTAATTTCTTTTAAAAACAAGGGCTTATAAGAAAAATTAACTAATAAGTAACGAAATAAAATAGAAAAAAATAAAAAAATAAAAAAACTAAAAAAAATTATTTTCGTTTTTCTTTGAATTTCAAGCGATATCTGTAAAGTGCGAACAAACGTTTGAAAAAAACTATTGACAAGTATCTAAAATAGTATCATAATGGAAGTGAAAGATGCAAACGGAGGTAAAGATGAAAACTTTAGAGAAAAATATTTTGGAAACTTTAACAGTCATTAAAAGAAATGGCAAAAAAGTAGAATTTGATGGGACTAAAATAGCTTTAGCTATTAAAAAAGGGTTTGACTCTGTAATTTTACATGATGATGATCCTAATACGGAACTTGCTACAACTGGTAGTATGTATACAGAAAAAGATATTAATAAAGTCTATGATGCCGTCATTATGAATATTGAAAAAAACTATGAAGCAAATGCCAGAATCAAAATTGAAGATATTCAAGACATGATTGAGGAACAACTTCAAAAATTAAAATATTTTGATGTTTATGAATCGTTTAGTGCATATCGTGAACGTCGTAATCAATCACGTAAAATGTTTTTTGATGATAAGAAACAACATAAGTTTTTAAAAACAATTGAAGGCTTGGGTTTGAAAACAGCGCGTGAAGAAGATTTAAAAAGAGAAAATGCCAATGTCGATGGTGATACAGCCATGGGAACTATGTTGCAATATGGTAGTACTATTTCAAAAGAATTTGCCAAAGCTTATTTGATGAAAGCTAAATTTGCAGAAGCTCATGAAACTGGGGCGATTCATATTCATGATATGGATTTTCTACCTATGGGAACTACAACTTGCTGTCAAATAGATTTAAATAAATTATTTGAAAATGGTTTTTCTACAGGACATGGTCATCTACGTGAACCTAATGATATTATGTCATACGGGGCTTTAGCTGCAATTGCTATCCAAGCTAATCAAAATGATCAACATGGTGGTCAAGCACTTCCTGCTTTTGATTATTTTATGGCACCAGGGGTTTTAAAAACTTTTAAAAAACAATTTAAACAACATATATATGATCTATTAGATTATAGTGGTTTTATCAATTTTATTAATATGGATCGTTTGGCTAAAGAAATTGATAAATTTACTTCGATTGAAAGTGATCTTAGTGTTTTAGAGCCATATACTAAAGGCAGTTTGGAAGTTTGGAATATTATTAAGAAAGCTTATGAGAAAGCTTTGGTTAAAACTAATCGTATAACTTATCAAGCGATGGAAGCATTTATTCATAATTTAAATACAATGCATAGTCGTGCTGGGGCACAAGTTCCATTTTCTTCAGTCAATTTTGGTACTGATACTAGTGCTGAAGGTAGAATGGTTATTAAAAATTATTTATTAGCGACAGATGCCGGCTTAGGTCATGGTGAAACCCCGATTTTTCCAATTTCTATTTTCAAAGTAAAAGAGGGAGTTAATTATAATCCTGAAGACCCTAATTATGATTTATTTGAACTTTCATGTAAAGTAAGTGCAAAACGTTTATTTCCTAATTTTTCTTTTATTGATGCTCCATTTAATATGATTGGATATAAGATGGGTGATTATAAAACAGAAGTAGGATATATGGGATGCCGAACGAGAGTTTTAGCTAATGTTGCAGATAGTGATCGCGCGATTACGCCTGGGCGAGGTAATTTGAGTTTTACTTCTATTAATTTACCACGTTTGGGAATCAAATATGGTATAGTTAATGGCAACAGCAAAGCTGATATGAAAGGGTTCTTTAATGAACTTGATGAATTATTAGAATTAGTTAAAGATCAGTTGTTAGAACGTTTTGAAATTCAATGTAATAAACGTGTTTATAATTTTCCATTTTTAATGGGACAAGGTGTTTGGATTGATGGTGAAAAATTAAAACCAACTGACAAAGTACGTCGTATTTTAAAACACGGAACATTAACTTTTGGTTTTATTGGGCTTGCTGAATGTTTAGTTGCTTTAACTGGTAAACATCATGGTGAAAGTGAAGAATCACAAAAGTTAGGTTTAAAAATTATTAAACATATGCGTGATAAAGCTGATATGTATGCTAAAGAATACAAGCTTAATTTTTCTTTAATCGCAACGCCAGCTGAAGGCTTAAGTGGTCGTTTTATAAATATTGATAAAGCTATTTATGGAAAGATAAAAGGAGTTACAGATCGTGATTATTATACTAATTCTTTCCATATTCCAGTTTATTATAATATTAATATTGAGAAGAAAATAAAATTAGAAGCACCATATCATGCTTACACTAATGGAGGACACATTACTTATGTTGAATTAGATGGTGATACAGCTTTAAATGTACCAGCTTTTATGAAAGTTGTTAGACTTATGAAAGAAGCAGGTATAGGTTATGGAGCAATTAATCATCCTGTTGATCGTGATCCAGTATGTGGATATGTTGGTGTAATTGGTGATGTTTGTCCAGGTTGTGGTCGTCGTAGTGGTGAAGCTGTTAGTATTGATCGAATAAAATAAGGAGGAAATTATGAAAAAAGAAATTAAAGAAGAAGTTAAAGAATCTAAAAGAGTTGTAGGCGAAGGAGTTGAGTTTGAACGTATTCGCCGTATAACAGGTTATTTAGTTGGAACTATTGATCGCTTTAATAATGCTAAACGTTCTGAAGAACGCGATCGTGTAAAACATACTTTTAGTAAAAATGCAAATTAGATTAGCTGCTGATTTACAAGGCGATAGTATTGTTGATGGCGAAGGACTTAGAACTGTCATTTGGACACAGGGATGTCCACATCATTGTTTAGGTTGTCATAATCCAGAAACTTTTTCGTTTCAGGGAGGGACTTTGGTTGATGTATCTGAGGTGTGTGAACTATTGGATACGATTCCTAATCAAGATGGGATTACTTTTTCTGGTGGGGATCCAATGATGCAACCAAAAGCTTGTAGTATTATTGCCAAATATGCTCACCAAAAAGGTTTAAATGTCTGGTGTTATACAGGATTTACATTTGAAGAGTTACTTTTAAAAATGAAAATAGAACCTGCTATTTTAGATTTCTTAAAACAAATAGATGTTTTAGTTGATGGTCGTTTTGTATTGGCAGAGAAGAGTTTAAATCTGAAGTTTAAAGGTTCAAGAAATCAACGTATTATTGATGTTAAAGAGAGTTTATTAAAAAAAGAGGCGATTATAATTACTAAATATGCTGATGAGATAGATCATCATCAACTCTATAGTAAAGATAAGTATATGTATATTTGACTATTGCATGCAATAGTCTTTTTTAATAAAAAAAGTATTACTTTGAAGTAATACTTTTTTTAACTTTTGATATGTTTCTTCTGAAGGTTTTATATAAGCGATCTAATTTTTCAAATTCTTCTTGACATGAATCTTGGAAAATAGTAATTTTATAATATTTATCTGTGTTAGGAACTAATTTGACTTTACCATTTTTTGTTACATATGAGCAAGCATACATGGTATCGTTAATCTTTTTATGAACAATGACAGTGTCTTTACAATTCACATATATACTATCGTTAAAAATAGTTAAATGATCAATCTTCTTTAATGTTTTTTTGCTCATTTCTTTTTTAATTTTATTTTTTTCCTTTAAGAATTGATTATTTAGTTGATAGGCTTTATTCATATTATACCTCCTCTTCACCATATATATTATCACAATTTTTGATAAATGCAAATTATAAAACATATATTTAATTATGAAAAGATTTAAAAAACGTCGCAGTTGGTGGATTAATAAAAAAAAGTTTTTGTTATTTGTTACAGTTATAACTATGTTTTTTTGCTGTTTTCTTTTTTATTATATTAATGATAGATTAGTCTCTAAACTAGCTATATATGCTGAAACAGAGATGCAAAGACTTGGACGTTTATTAGCAAATAAAGTAGTTGTAGAACAAATAGATGAAGATATTAGTGAAGAAGATCTCTTTATTATCAATAAAAACAATGATCTTATTCAAACAATTGATTTTAATACAACTATAGTTAATCGCTTTTTAGGCGTGATGACAAGTAATATCGAGACATATTTTCGGGCACTTGAAAGTGGGAATTACGAACTACTTGATTTAGAAAGTAATAATCTAATTGATTATGATTCTACGGAAGGAATTGTTTTTAAAATTCCTAGTGGTCTTCTTTTTGATAATGTTTTTTTAAATAATCTGGGACCTAAAATACCTGTTAAATTTACTTTAACTGGTGATATAGGTAGTAGAATTGAAACTAAAATTACCAATTATGGTATTAACAATGCCTTAGTTGAAACTAGTGCAGAGATAACAATTAATATGCGCATGTTGTTACCATTTACTACAAAATATATAACTATTCCTATATCGATTCCAATTATTATAAAATTAATAAATGGCACAGTTCCTAGTTATTATTTCAATGGTTTAAGTGAATCTAGTAATATTTTTGCACTTCCAATTAATTGATGTTATAATTATATTGGTGGTATTGTGAGAGTATTTAAATTTATTTTAATTATTTGCATTCTTTCTGTTGGTGGTTATTTTGGCTATTTGTATTTAACAGAAAAAGAAGATTTAGAAAGCTGTTTTCTAGCAAGTGATGATTACACAGTAGCAGTTTATGATGAAGATTTTAATCATGTTGATGATATTATTCGTGGTAAAGAAGTTCAAACTAGTTTAGAAACTGTTGATGATTATACGAAAATCTATATCGATGAACAATTATTTTTAGTTAAAAGTGATAATTTAGTTATTGATAATAATGTTGTTTTGGAAAAAGAAAAATATGTTCGAAGTTCAGTTACAGTTTATGAAGATGCTAGTTCGATTAAAATAAGTGGAATGATTCCTAAAGGGAGCCTAGTTGAGATTATGGGATATAATAAACTCAATTCAGATGGCAGTGTTGAAAAGTACCAAATTCGTTATAATGATTTAACTGGTTATATTTATGGCAAATACACTGTAAATAGTGAAGAAGAAGCTAATGAGATGTATGACAATGGTTATTTACAAACACATCTTAAACGAACAGATCGTTTTGGTGGTGGAAGTGGCGATAATTTAGACTATTATCCATATCCCAAAGCGTCATTTGAAGATAATGTTATGCCAGATGAAGTTCGAAGCTTTTACATTAATGTAGGAGCTCTTAGTAATATTGATGCTTATATTACGCTAGCTAAAGAAAGTAATATTAATGCTTTTGTGGTAGATATTAAAGAAAATACAGTGCCAGGATATGAAAGCGAAGTATTAAAAGAGTATTCACCTACTAATTATGAGCATGCTGTTTATAGTGCTTCAGAATATAAAACTTATATTGATAAGATTAAAGATGCTGGAATATATTTAATTGGCCGTATTTCGACATTTAAAGATGGTTATTATGTTACTGATCACCCTGAACATGCGATTGTTGATAAAGAGAATAACCCGTATAAATATAATAATAGTTATTGGCCAACAGCGTACAATCGTAAAGTTTGGGAATATAATGTTGCTTTAGCGATAGAAGCAGTAGAAGAATTTGGGTTTAATGAAATACAATTTGACTATGTGCGTTTTCCAGATCGAACTTATAGTTTAGAAAAAAGTGGTGCGATTAACTTAAACAATACCTATAATGAAACTAAAGCTCAAGCTATTCAATCATTTTTAATGTATGCATGTGATGAAATACATAAAGTAAATGCCTATGTTTCAGCTGATGTTTTTGGTGAAAGTGCGAATAGCTATGTTACGGGTTATGGTCAGTATTGGGCCGCAATTTCTAATATTGTTGATGTAATAAGTGCGATGCCTTATCCCGATCATTTTAATTCTCATGACTATGGAATTGAAGAATATGTCTGGGAAGTACCTTATAAATTATTAAAATATTGGGGAGCTAGTGTTGTTGTAAGACAACAAGAAACAACAACACCAGCTATTGTTAGAACTTGGATTCAAGCGTATAATACAATTAGAAGTCCATATGTTGTTTATGATGCTGATAAAATCAGTGAACAAATTGAAGGATTATATGAAAATGGCTTGACTGGAGGTTATATGACATGGAATTCAGCTTCTAGTTTAAGTAAATATAGAGAAATTAGTAGTGCGTTTAAGAAGGTGTATTAATGAAGAAAATAGAGTTGAATAATTTAGAATATGAATTAATTGAAGATTTCAATGGTTTTGATGAAGAAGAAGTTGTAAAAAAAGCAACTGATTATTTTATTCCATATGATTATATTATGGGTGATTGGGCTTATGGAAAATTGCGCTTAAAAGGTTTTTGCAATAAAAACAATAAGATTTATAATCCAATTAATGATTTTAATAAAAAAGAAGTATATTTAAAAGATAACTGCGCTTATGGTTGTCGTTATTTTGTTTTGAAGAAGTTGTCATAACTTCTTTTAATATGCGTTAAATTATTTGAATTTTCGTCTAAAAATGTTATAATAATTTTGTTAGTTAGGAGAATAGAAATGGAATTATATGAATTAGCTAATAGATATAATAATTTAGAAGCAAGGTGTTCTTCACTATGGAGGTCGCTTTGACCCTTTAAATAAAGAGAAAAAAATTGCTTCTTTAGAAGAAATAACTAAAGATGTTAATTTTTGGAATGATAAAAATAAAAGTACAGAAATAATCAACGAATTAAATGATTTAAAAAACAGTTTAAATAATGTATCAAATTTAGGTGATAGAATTAAAAATAATTTAGATCTATTATCAGAATTGAAAAACAACTTTGATAGTGAACTAAATAGTTTATTGGAAGAAGAATTGTTAGAACTAGAGTTAGAGATGAATAAAGTAGAAATTTCTGAATTATTAAATGATCCATATGATAAATTAAGTGCGATATTAGAAATTCATCCTGGTGCGGGTGGAACAGAATCTATGGATTGGGCTAGCATGTTGTTTCGTATGTATACACGCTGGGCAAATGATAAGGATTATAAAATAGAAATAATTGATAAAGAGGAAGGCGAGGAAGCTGGAATCAAAAGTGTTACATTTATTGTAAAAGGAATTAATGCCTATGGTTATTTGAAAAATGAAGTAGGCGTTCATCGTTTAGTGCGTATTTCACCATTTGATTCTAATGCTAGACGTCACACATCTTTTGCTAGTGTTGAAGTTACACCACTTTTTGATAATAGTAAAATAAATATTGAAGTTAAAGAAAGTGATTTAAAAATAGATGTATATCGTTCTAGTGGAGCAGGTGGCCAACATGTTAATACAACCGATAGCGCAGTGCGTATTACCCATCTACCTACTAAAATAGTAGTTACTTGCCAAAATGAGCGCAGTCAAATTCAAAATAGAGAAAAAGCTTTGGAAATTTTAAAAAATAAATTATATCAACTTGAGTTAGAAAAAAGAAAGGATGAAATGCAAGCAATTAAAGGTGAACAAAAAGAAATCAATTTTGGTTCCCAAATTCGTAGTTATGTTATGTGTCCTTATACACTTGTTAAAGATCACCGAACTAATACTGAAAACGTTAATGTTTCTAAAGTTTTAGATGGTGATATAGATATGTTTATTAATGATAATTTGAAAAGAGGTAATTAGATGTTGTTTAGAAAAAAAGAAAAAAAAGAAGACATAATCACATTAATTGAAAAAAAAGGATTAGTTAGACGTTATTCTTTATTAGTTATTGGATGTTTTATATATGCTTTAGCTTTTAATGCTTTCTTTTTAGCAGAAGAAATAGTTAATGGCGGAGTATCAGGAATTGCCATAATTCTTAATAATCTATTTGACTTAACACCATCTGTTGTCATTTTAAGTTTATCTTTAATTTTGTTAATTGTGAGTTATTTTGCTTTAGGTTGGGAAAAAACAAAAGGTTCAATTATCGGTTCTATTTTATTTCCTTTGATGGTTGAACTAACTTCTGGATTACCTGAATTATTACAGTTAAATATTGAAAATACTTTAATGTGTGCGATTTTTGGTGGAATTATTGCGGGTGTTGGGTCTGGTGCTATTTTTAAAACAGGATTTACAACTGGTGGTACAGACATCATTAATCAAATTATTAGTAAATATGCTAAAGTTAGTATTGGAAAAGCAATGCTTATGTCAGATGGCTTAATAGTTTTAAGTGCTGGCTTTTTCTTGGGAGGTCCAGGAGTTGTATTCGCATGGGAAAAAGTAATGTATGCAATTATTGTTTTATATTTACTTAGCTTTATGGCTGACCAAGTTATTTTAGGTATATCACAATCAAAATGTTTTTATATTGTAACTACTCATGAAACAGCAGTCAAAAAATTTGTTATGAATTCACTTAACCATGGGGTTACGGTATTAGACGGTCGTGGGGGATTTACTGGTGATCATCGTAAAGTTATTATGTGTATAATACCTACAAAAGAGTATTTTTTACTTAAAGAAGGTATTAATAGTATTGATTCTGAAGCATTCTTCCTTGTTACAGATGCATATGAAGTTTATGGTGGAGAATAATTTTAAGGAGGTAAGGTATGAATTTAATTAGAATGAAAGGTGTTAAGAAGACATACAAAAATGGTGTTACAGCTATTTATGATTTGGATTTAAAAATTGAAAAAGGTGAGTTTGTATTTATCATTGGTTCAACCGGATGTGGAAAAAGTACTTTAATCAAGATGTTGTATCGTGAAGAAAAACCCAACGCTGGAGAGATAATTGTTGGTGGATTGAATGTTGCTAAACTTCGTAATCGTAAAGTTTATAAACTACGTCGTAAATTAGGTGTTGTTTACCAAGATTTTAAACTACTACCAAAATCTACAGTATATGAAAATGTGGCCTTTGCATTAGAAATCTTCGGGTTACCAAAAAGTGAAATCTATGAAAAAGTTTTAAAAGTCCTAGATTTAGTTGGACTTAAAAATAAAGCAAAACACTATCCTACTAATTTAAGTGGTGGTGAACAACAACGTGTTGCGATAGCGCGTGCGATTGTCAATGAACCTAAGTTATTAATTTGTGATGAACCGACTGGAAATTTGGATGAAAATACTAGTATGGAAATAATGAAAGTTTTAGACGAAATCAACAAAATGGGGACAACTATTATTATGGTTACTCATGATACAAAAATTGTTGAAAAAATGAAGAAACGCGTTATTCTTCTAGACGCTGGAAGAATAGTTAAAGATTATGCAGAAGGGACTTATGTAAATGAAGGTATTTAGAATATTAAGTAGAGATATAAGAGATTCTTTTAAAAGTGTTTTTCGTAATTTTTCACTATCATTAGCGTCAATAACGTGTATTACGATTACCTTATTAGTTGTATCAATATCTGTTATTCTTTCATTAAATGTCAATAATATCGCAACGTTAATTGAAAAAGATGTGACGATTGTAGCCTTTCTCGATAAAGGAATAGAAGAAGTTGATATTAAATTACTTCAATCACAAATAGAACGTCTTGACAATGTCGAAAGTGTTGTTTTTCAATCAAAAGAAGATACTAAAAACGAGATGATGGAAGCAAGCGAAGATTTTAAAAATGTTATGGAAAATTATACAGAAGATGAAAACCCACTACAAGATTCATTTAAAATTAAAGTTGTTGATATAGAAAGAATTGGCAATACAGCTAATGAGATAAAAGAATTAAGTGGTGTTGATGTTGTTAAATATGGCGAAGGAATGGTTGAACAATTAGTTAATGTTTTTAAAGTTGTCCGCAATGTTTGTATTTTTATTGTTGTGACATTGATTGTTGTAACAGCATTCTTGATTTCTAATACAATTAAAATTACGATTTATTCACGTCGTAAAGAAATCGAAATTATGCGCTTAGTTGGTGCTAGCAATTTAAATATTAAAATACCTTTTGTTTTTGAAGGCTTATTTTTAGGAATCTTAGGTTCCATTATACCTATGCTAGCAACTATCTATGGTTATACAGCTTTGTATGAGCAATCAGGAGGAATTTTATTTTCGCAAATAATTCAATTAGTAGAACCAATGCCATTTGTTGTATGGGTCTCAATCATTTTATTAGTTATTGGAATGATTGTGGGAATGTTTGGAAGTTTACTTGCTGTTAGAAAACATTTGAAAATTTAAATATCAAAACAGTCAATTATTTGACTGTTTTTGTTATATATATTTTTTAAAATCATATACTTAACTGGTGATTATATGATTAAAGTAGGCGATTTAGTTACTCGTAATTCTTATGGTAATGATATTGTTTTTAAAGTTGTTAAAATTGAAGATAATGTTTGTTATTTAAAAGGAACGGATGTTAGATTATATGCTGATAGCCCAATTGAAGATTTAGTTTTAGTTGTGGAAAAAAATGAAGATGAGTTTTATGAAAAAGTACGCAATTTTAATTGTTTAAATCGCGATGATTATTTTTATTTGCCTGGTAAAATTTTGCATATCGATGGTGATGAAGATTATTTAAATAAGTGTTTGAATTTTTATAAAGAAAATAATATTTGGGCCATAGGTATTAAAGAAAGTGAAAATGATATAGCAAATAATATCAATCTTTTGCTAGCAGAGCACAATCCTAATATTGTAGTTATTACAGGGCATGATGCCTATTACAAAAAGAAAGGAAATGTTGATAATATTGATGCTTATAAAAATAGTATCAATTTTGTTAATGCTGTTAAAGAGGCACGAAGATATGAAAAAAGTCATGATAAATTAATTATTATTGCTGGAGCTTGTCAAAGTGATTATGAGGAGTTGATAAAAGCAGGTGCGAATTTTGCATCAAGTCCTAAAAGAATTAATATTCATGCTTTGGATCCAGCTATTATTGCGGCTAGTATAAGTTTACTCGATGTTAGTGAAGATATCAACTTAAAAGAATTATTAGATAAAACAAAATATGGTTCTTTAGGAATAGGTGGTATAAAAACGAAAGGAACTATGTATGTTGGATATCCACGCTAAGCGAATTGACGATGTTAAAGATAAACTAGACGCTATTAAAGATCGAGATTTTACGCTTGAGTATAATTTAGGTCGCAATAAGTTTGAACGATATCGCGTACGAATCAAAGAATTATATAGTAATGTTTTTACTGTTTCGTTAGTTGATAGTAATATTGTTAAATCTTTTTCTTATAATGATATTATCACAAGTTTAATTCATATTGATTTATAATCTTGCTTTTCTTTGATATATGTATTATAATTAAAGTGTAATACAATTCTGAAGGGAGCGATTTACTTGAAAATTACGTCTGTTAATGTTCGAAAATTCGAAAAAGAAAATTCTAGAATGAAAGGTATTGCATCTGTTTTATTAGATGACAGTTTTATCGTTCATGATATTAGAATTATTGATGGAGATAATGGATTATTTATCGCGATGCCTAACCGCAAAACTGCAACAGGAGCTCATCGTGATGTAGCACATCCTATTAATTCAGAAGTAAGAAAAATGTTTGAAGATGCGATTTTAGAAGCATATGAAAAAGCAGAAGTAGAAAATACTGCTGAATAATAAAAAGAGCTTAGGCTCTTTTTTCATATTTTGAATGCTACTACATATGATTTAATAGGTGATGATATGGACAAAGATATAGTAAATCATAATGTGACAATTAATAGTCGAAAAAATATTATTATAACTGGGGTTAAGAAAATAGATAGTTTTGACGAGCATGAATTTTTAGTAGATACTAATATGGGATATATGACCATCAAGGGCAATAATTTAGAAATTATTAAATTAGATACTTTAGAAGGACAAATTTCTATAAAAGGAATGATAGATAGTTTAGATTATAAGGATAATAGTAAAAATCACGAAAATAGTCTTTTTAACAAACTGTTTAAATGAGCTTAGCTAACCAATTAGAATTACTACTGATTTCTTTTTTATATGGGATATTTGTTTTTATTACTTTAGAAATTAATGCTAAATTGATTTATAATTTACGCAAGAGATATCGATATCCTATTACCTTGTTATTTAGTCTAGTCCATTCTTTAATGTATTTTTTAATTTTAATGTTATTTAATTATGGCTATATTCATATATATGGCATCTTTATGACTTTTTTTTCCTTTTTAACAATAGATTTTTTTTATCATCATTATAAAGAAAAATAATATATTTATTTTAAAATATTTATAAATATAGTATAATGAGTATTGGTGATGGTATGAATAAAAGTGTTAAAAGAAAAGTTGTTATTAGTTTATTTATTTGTGTTTTTATTTTACTAGCAGGTATCTTTTCTTATTTTCTTTTTGAAAAAATCCATGGCTTTAGCAATTATTTATCTATAGAATTAATCGGTAGTAACATAGAACTTGAAATCGGAAGTAAATATGAAGAATTAGGAGCTAAAGCTATTTATAAAGGGAATGATATTAGTGATAAAGTTTTGATAGAAAATAATATTCGCGATGATAAAATTGGTTCTTATAATGTAGAATATACTATAAAGTATCGTAATCTTATTAAGAAAGTTATTAGAAAAATCAATGTTGTTGATAAAACTCCACCAACTATAACTTTGAATGGAAATAACGTGATTTATTTTTATTTGGGGGAAGAATTTAAAGATCCAGGAGTAGTAGTGACAGATAATTATGATAGTGATTTAAATTCCAAGATTGAAATAACGAATAACATCGATATTAACAAACAAGGTACTTATGAAGTTATATACAAAGTGAAAGATAGTAGTGGTAATGAAAACTCTATTTCACGTCAAGTTGTCTATCGTAAAAAAATTGTAGTTACTAGTGAACCTAAAATTGCAGTATTAAATTATCATTTCTTTTATGATTCAACTAAAGGAGAAAAGTGCTCTCAATCCATTTGTTTAGATGTCAAAAAATTTAAAGAGCAGCTGAATTATTTAAAAGAAAATAATTTTAAAACTTTAACAATTGAAGAATTTAGAGCATGGATGTATGGAGAAATTGAATTACCAAAGAAATCTGTTCTTATAACTATTGATGATGGTGCGATGGGTACAGGAAAAGATAATGGTAATAAACTTATTCCAATTCTTGAAGAGTATCAAATGCACGCAACGCTATTTTTGATATCTTCTTGGTGGAATTCTTACAATTATGCCTCAGATTATTTAGATATACAATCTCATACTTATGATATGCATATAGATGGTGTTTGTAGTAATCAACCTAGAGGTGCCAAAATGCTATGTAGTAGTTATGATGAGGTAGTAAAAGATTTAAAAGCTTCGATTAATGTTCTTCAATCTAACACAGCTTTTTGTTTTCCATTCTATTATTATAATAATACAGCAATGCAAGCTGTTAAAGATGTAGGATTTAAACTGGCTTTTATTGGTGGTAATAAAAAAGCCAGTCGAAATAGTGATAAGTATAAAATACCACGCTATCCTATTTACAATACAACAACAATGAGTCAATTTAAAAATATGGTTAATTAGGTAATATTTATTACCTTTTTTTAATTATTTGCTATATTGAAAAAAATTTTTAAAAATGATATACTATCTTTTAGACTGGATAGGTGATAATTTGAAGAAGAAAAGTTTTAATCGCTCTAGACGTAGACTACTTGTTTTTGGAACATTATCAGTTATTATGATTGGTTACTTTTTCTATGTTGTTATCGCTTATAGTTATAAACTTATTAGTTTAAAAAATGAGGAACAGGAATTAATTAGTAAAATTGCTTCTTTAGAAGAAGAGGAAGAAAAATTGAAAACAGAAATAGATATGTTACAAGATCCAGAATACATTGCGCGATATGCTAGAGAAAACTATTTATATTCTAAAGATGGTGAATATATAATCAAGTTAGATCCTAGTGAAGAAGATGAAATATCTATTAATAGTAAAAGAAGTAATTGGCCTTTGATAGCTTTGGCTTCAATTAGTGGTTCTTTGATTGTAGGTTATATTATTTTAAAAATAAAATGGAAGAGTTAATCTTCCATTTTTATTTAACAGTAATTTTGCGTGTTAAGTTTGCTCGATAAGATTCATATGAAATGCTATAAGTAATAGTGAAAGTGTCAGCTTTATCCGTTGTAATAGCACTTATTACTTGATTATTACTATTATAAATTGTTTTTTTAATAGAAACTTTATCAGTTATATCTTGATTGTTTTCTAATACTTTAACACCTTTATCTACAAAACTATCACCAACAGCTAGGGTAATTTCTGATTCACCATTTAATCTAGATTGTATAATCGCACTTTCGCCATTAAATGTATGTGTAACTTGTGCTCCTGAACTTTCAGCTCTTTTGAAAATAGAATATGTAGCTTTGATGACAAAATTAATATTTTCATCAGTAGAAGTTACATTGTAGTTAATAGAAGTATTAGTTGTAAAACCAATTAAAGTTAAACTACCATCAATTTCAGTGTAGACATTATAACCAACTGTCCCCATATAATTTTTATTGTAGTTATTACGATTTTGAATAAAACTATTTTTGTAAGAACTACTTGTGTATAGTGAGTTTGCTAGTTCATTAATTGCATCAGTACTTAAACTATAAGGTGTATCAATAGGTTCCCAACTAATGGTTATTTTACCATCTTCATAAGTAGTTTTTAAATTAGTTGGATTATCTAAATCAGCAAATCTTTCAGATACTTCCGTAGGTTCAGTACCTGTTTTAAATAATTCGGTACTGCGTAAGTTACTTGGTGTATTTTCACTAGCTAATTTAATTGGGTAAGTCTCTTTTTCAATTTCCACTTCAATAACATCATCAGGTTTTTCAATACTTGTCTTTTCAGTATAAATACCTTTAGCAACAGCATTGAATAATTTAACATTCATAATTTTTCCATAAGTGTTGACATAGTCGTCATAAATTTTATCGTATCCGTACCACAAACCAACTGTATATTGAGAGTTTACTGCAGCTAACCAAGAGTCATTGATTGGGTTACTTGGCCAATTTGGATGAGCTGCTATTGTGGCAGAATCATAATTTGTAGTACCAGTTTTGGCTCCATAAGTAACACCATTAATGTTATAGTAACGACCCATTCCGGTTTTACCACTATCAATTAACATGTCATACATAATATAAGCTGTCTCTTCGCTCATAGCACGCGTAGGTTTAGCTTTATATTCCCATGTTTCATCAGTATTACGATATACAACTTTAGTTACACAATATGGTTCATTATAGTATCCACCATTACCAAAAGCAGCATAAGCAGTAGCAAGAGTCATAGGTGATTCACCAGTATATCCTCCAATTGCATGAGCTTCATGGATTTTGTTATTTGATACTTCAGGACTTAATCCTAATTTTGTTACAAATTCATATATATCTTTGTTATTTACAGATTGAAACGTTTTTAAAGCTGGAATATTACGTGAATGAGCTAGAGCCGTTCTAGCGGTAATAAGCCCCATATATGTTCTATCGGCATTATTTATTTTAGTGCCATCAGAATATGTATATTCTTCATCTACAATAGGTGTAGCTGGTGACCAGTTTTCATATTCAATCGCTGGGGCATAATCATATAAAGGTTTAGCAGTTGACCCGATTTGTTTAATTGTATCTATCGCAAAGTTTTGTGATTTAGCATTGTACATAGATTCATTACGACCTGCTCCAACAGCCACCATAGCGCCAGTTTGTGTATCTAAAACCATAATACCTGCTTGCACAACATCATTTTCCCAATCCCATGTTTCACCACTCATGACTTGATCTATATAGTCTTGTTTTTCTAAATCAAAAGTTGTGTATATTTCCATAGGTGTCGAATATGGATCAACATTTTGGCCAAATTTCTTATTGATTTCTGATACAACAGTATTAATTAATCCTTGATATTCATTTTCACTAGTTTTAGGAACTAGCATATCTTCAACAGTAATATCTAAAGCTATTTCATACTCTTCATCAGTAATATAACCATGACGTTTAAGAAGATATAAAACAGTTTGACGACGATTTTCAGCACGTTCAGGATAATTATAAGGATCTAGATATGAAGGAGCATTAAATAGACCTGCTATTAAAGCGGCTTCTGGAATTGATAATTCACTAGCACTTTTATTAAAATAAGTTTGACTAGCTTGTTCAACACCATAAGCTCCACCACCTAAGTAGTAACTATTGGCGTAAAATTCAATAATTTCTTCTTTGGTATAACTTTGTTCAACTTTAAAAATTGACATATATATATCGGTAAATTTACGAACAATTCCTTCCCAACCTGTATCAACAGTAGAAGTATAAGTATTTTTAACAACTTGCATTGTTAAGGTACTAGCACCACCAGCATCACTATTACCAAGTAATTGTTTAATACTAGCTACTAAGAAACGCGCAGCATCAAATCCATTATGTTGGAAAAATCTAGCATCTTCAGTAGCGATAATAGCATTTATTAAACTTTCACTCATATCTTCATAAGCAATAGTTTCACGATTTTGTAATCCTAGTTTAGCAAAAATTGTGCCATCACTACTATATAGTACTGTAGCATCAGATTTATATAATAATTCAGGATCAAAATCAGGGGCATTTTTAACAATCATTGCAAAAAAGACAATAACGGCAACAAAGCCAACAATACAAAAACTAAAAAAGCCAATTAGAACTCTTTGCCAAAAAAGACGTTTTTGAGCTTTTGTTCTTTTTTTCTTTGGTTTATGAGTAATTAAACGATAAAGACTAGGAAGACAATAGATAAAAAATAATACGAAAGCTACAATAAAACCAATTAAAGGTGAGATTATTCTAGCTAAAAATATAAAAATTATTAAGGCAATAATACCTACGACAATAATTCCAGGATTTTCTTTAAAAAAATCACCCACATTAATTTTTTTCTTTCTACTTACTCTTTTTTTCATTTTATCAACCCTTCTAAAATTTTATCCACAATAGAAAGATAATCTACGCGTGGATTATATTTATCTTTTATTTTATAAGCATGTGTTTGAAAATAAGCGATAGGAATAGTTTTTCGTTTATTCTCGTTTATGAATTGTTCTAATTTATTATAAGGTAGCAAATAAGTTTCATCTAACTTCGTAAAGCGAACAATGATAAACCCAATCCCACCATGATTAGTTATATTTTCTAAATGTTTTATTTGATGGTTATGAATGTTATTAATGGGAAAATATTTTACATTTTTTGTTTCCTTGGCTTCAAAATCAATATAGTAACCTTTATAAACACCATTATAATCAGTTGTTGAAGGAATACGATAATGAGCTTCAGTTATAACGGCATCTTGACGTGTTTTATAGTCAACACGGTTGACAATAATAGGAGTGGGTTTTTTATAAATAATGGCTTTGTTATTAATGCGATAATATTCATTTGTGGCATTAATATCTTCTTCTAGACCCATTCCTCTATTAGCGTATATAATGTTTTTTTTGTATTTGGCGATACCAAGACCAACACCAAGCGGATATTTCATAAAACCACCATATATAATTATACTATACTTTGTTTTTTTTGACAAATATTACTTGGTAGTGTTATACTTGATATACAAAACGGGTGATATTATGAAAATAAATAGTGTGGAATTAGCGGTTACTGCTGTTAGGAGAAGCCAATATCCTACTGATAATAAACCAGAATTTTTATTAGTTGGACGTTCTAATGTTGGCAAAAGTAGTTTTATAAATACTTTAATTGGACGCAAAAACTTTGCTAGAACATCTAGTAATCCAGGTAAAACGCAAACAATTAATTTCTATTTAGTTAATGATAGTTTTTATTTAGTTGATGCACCAGGTTATGGTTTTGCGAATTTAAGTAAAGCAAAGAAGAAGAAATTTGGTCTTATGATGGAAGACTATATGGCTTCAAGAGAACAATTAAAACAAGTATTTATGTTAATTGATTTTCGTCACAAACCGACTAGTGATGATATTATGATGTACGAATATTTAAAACATTATAATATTCCAGTTACTATTGTGGCTACTAAAGCTGATAAAGTTGGTAAACCACTGCACAATAAAAATCGCAATGCTATTTTAGATGAATTAGAATTAGTGCTTGGTAATGATTTTGTTGTTTTTAGTAATATTACCAAGATGGGTAAAGATGAAATATTAAAAAAAATCGAAAGAATTTGCTGATTTAATCTCATATTAAAATTTACTTCATAAGATAACATAGGGTGAAGGCCATGAAGGTTATAAGAAATGATAATTTTAATATTGAGGTTTTTTTAGGCAAATGTGATTTTAATATTGATTCTAAAACGGAGATAGAAGAATATTTAAAGAAAGTATTTAATCGTTTAAAAACTTATTATGATATTGAAATTAAAGGCTTTTATGATGTCTATGCATATAAAGATAATCGTTATGGTGTTATTTTAGATATTTATAAAGAAGATACTTTATTTGAACCTATGTTTAATAGTATAGATATGAAAATAACTTTACAAGAAGAGAATTTTTTATATAAAATGGAAGATTATGATTTTCAAAATTTAGGTAATATTTATTACTATAAAAATTGTTATTACTTGGATTTAACTAAAGAACTCAGTTCTAAAGAATTTCTCCATTTAATAGAAGTTGTCGAAGTAGTTTATAAAGATGTTGAACAAATTAAAAAATATGGTAAAAAATTAATTTAAAGGATGTGGTAGTTATGAAAAAACCAGTCGTAGCTTTAGTGGGTTCACCTAATGTTGGGAAAAGCACAATTTTTAATCGTTTAGTTGGTAAGAAAATATCTATTATTGAAGATGTCCCAGGAGTTACTAGAGATCGTATATATGGAACTGTTAAGTTTAATGATTATCAATTTCATTTGATTGATACAGGTGGTATTGATGGTGGTGAAGAGAAGTTTAATGATGATATTAAAATACAAGTTCTTTTAGCCATAGATGAAGCTGATATCGTTTTATTTGTTGTCGATGGTGCTAGTGGTTTAACTAGTAATGATTATCTTGTCCGTGATATGCTTTTGAAAGCAAATAAAGATGTCATTGTCGTTATTAATAAAATCGATAGCAAATCTAGTCGTGATCACGAATATGATTTTTATGAATTAGGTTTTGATAATTATATGCGTGTTAGTGGTGAACAAAATGAAGGAATTTATGATCTATTAGAGATGATTACAAAAGAATTTCCTAAATTTTCTGATGAATTAGTGGATGATGATGTTGTTAGATTTTGTATTATAGGTAGACCTAATGTTGGGAAAAGTAGTTTAGTTAATGCTTTAATTGGTGATGAACGTGTTATTGTTAGTGAAGTTGCCGGAACTACTAGAGACGCAATTGATACAGAGTTTGTTTATCACAATCAAAAGTGCGTAGTAATCGATACAGCCGGCATGCGAAAGAAAGGTAAAGTTTACGAAACAATCGAAAAATATAGTTTGCTTCGCAGTCTTAAAGCAATTGATCGAAGTAATGTATGTGTTATTGTTATTAATGCCCAAGAAGGCATTATTGAGCATGATAAACATATTGCTGGTTATGCGATTGAAGCTGGTAAAGCAGTTGTCTTAGTTGTCAATAAATGGGATTTAATTGAAGATAAAGATGAAGCTATGAAAAAATGGAAAAAAGATATTGATGCCCATTTTCAATTTATGCGTTATGCTAAAGTAGTTTTCCTATCAGCTTTAACTACCAAAAGAATTCATACTTTAATGCCAGAAGTTATAAAAGCTTATGAAAATGCTCATCGTGAAGTTAAAACTAGTATTATTAATGATATTGTAAATAGTGCTTATCATTTAAATTTACCACCATCTTATAAAAACAAACGTTTAAAAATTTACTTTACAAGTCAAGCAGGTGTAAATCCACCAACATTTAATATTCAAGTTAATAGTAAAGGTTTAGTTCATTTTTCTTATGAACGCTATTTAGAAAACAAAATTCGTGAAGCAATTGATTTTTCGGGAACACCTATTGTTTTACAATTTAAAAACAAAGGAGAAGAGAATTTATAACCTAAATTTACCTCTTACATATATTAATGTAGGAGGTTTTTTATGACTAATTTTTCAGATGGCTTTTTTAAGAAAATAGAAAAAAAGACCCGTGTTGATAAACAGACAATTCTTAATCTAGCTAAAAAATTACAGGAAAATGATTTAAAAAATGAGGGAACTTTGCGTGAAGTGATTAAAGAATTGAGTAATATGACAGGTAAAAAAGTTACTAAAGAAAAAGAAGACAAAATAATAAATGCAGTTATTAATGATAATGTTCCTAAAGATGTCGATAAGATGTTTTAGAAATATGTTTCGTCATAGTTTAAAATATTGACGCTATTTAAAATGTTGTGCTATAATGACAAAAGAATAGGAGAAGATTATGAAACAAAAAGCATTCACACTAATCGAATTACTAGCGATGATAGTAGTTCTAGCGATTATTGCCTTAATCGCAACCCCAATCATCATGGGCATAATAAACGAAGTAAGCGAACAAACAACCAAAAGAAATGTTGAACAGTTAAAAAGAGGTGCTGAAACATTTACAATGTCAGAACAAACACTAGATCCTAGTTATGTCTTTAATCTGGCAGATTATAAATATAGTGGCAAACAATATCAAGATCTAGCAATAACAGTAAATGAAGATACAGAAGCCAGTGTAGCAGTCTACGAAAACGATAAGTGTTACTATGTTCTAGCCGGAACAACTGAAGTAAAAGTAGAGGAATTAACAAAAGAAGAATGTCTAGCTAAAGTAAGTAGTAGTGAGATAGCAGGAGATCCATTACTTCCAAAAATAGAAGAAAACTTATGTACAACAGATAAAACAACAGAATGTTATAAAGAAGAAGGTAATGAATATATCTACACAGGAGCA
>CALVXF010000008.1 GCA_944368875.1 uncultured Bacilli bacterium | reverse complement strand
CACCGGTGATGTATTTGGAGCAATCACTCAAAGCCATTGATAAAATGCCGCAATCAACTTTTGATGAAATTGTTGAAAAATATGTTGAAATGAATATAGCTCACCCATTTAGAGAAGGAAATGGCCGTGCAACAAGAATTTGGCTGGATTTAATATTTAAGAAGGAAATTAAACAAGTTGTTGATTGGAATAAAATCGATAAAGAAGATTATTTATCAGCAATGGAAAGAAGTCCAGTTAAAGATATCGAAATAAAACATCTCTTAAAAAATGCTTTAACAGATAAAATTGATGAACGAGAAATCTTTATGAAAGGCATTGATGTAAGTTATTATTATGAAGGTTATGATGAATATGATATTCACAAACTATTATAAGCCCGTGCTGTTAATATAAGAGTGATGCCGCCGGTGATAGTACTCGCTTCATTGAATTTATGCTTACATTAATTTTTGATAACATAGAAGAAATCATTAAATCAGAAAAAAAGGTTACTGTAAAGGTTGGTGCAAAGGTTACTGTAAATCAGCAAAAAATTATGGATGCAATAAAAGTTAATCCATTTATAACACAAGAGGAATTGGCAGATATTGTTGGAATTGCCAAAAAAACATCATTGCAAATATGAAAAAGTTACAGACAAACGGCTTAATAAAGCGTATTGGAGCTGATAAAAACGGTCATTGGCAGATTGAAGAATAAAAATAGCAAATAATTTTTATTTACAACAACATTCTTGATGACTTTGGAGTTAACAACTGTACTGCAGACAGAGGACAAGGACGAGTTTTGGGGTCTCCTTGTTTTATGGTAACAAAATATTCAACTATTTATATGCATATCGTAATCAAAATAAGCTAATTATTTTTTAGAATATTAACATAATTATCTAGATTTATTTTTTTATTAAATATTTTTGAATATTCATCAGTAAAACTAACAAGAACAATATACGAAGCCCAAACACCTAAGTAGGCATCTAATCGACTTGTATCATAATTTTCTGCATTATATCTAACATCTAAATAATATGGCTCGAAATGTTTGTAGTTACATAATAAAGAATATAATTGATAACAAAATTCTGATAATTCTTTGTTATCAGTAATGTTCGTGGATTTGTTAAATAACGTTTCTCTAGACCATGTTTTTACATAATCGCTTCGATTAAAAAAATGTTCCGAGTGTTGTTTGGTATTTGGTTTAATAAATCTATTAATATTTTGTTCTTTTATTATTTTCAGGATATTTTCTCTATTATCTACAGATACATTACTTAAATAAGGTACCATGGAAAAGTCCATGAAATTTTTCATTTCCTTTTCATTCTCATTAAGAAAAAGATACAAGATTAGTCCTTCAACGATATGGGAAGATAAAATACAAACATCATAGTATTTTTCTTCAGTCATTAAAATTGATATGCTATCCGAACAATCTTTAATCCTTCGTACAAACATTAATAAAATTTGTTCTTTGTCTGATTTAGAAGATAAATTATCCAAAATTAGTTCAGATGTTAACTTTCTCATACTATCTAAGTACAAAGAAGTATTTTCTATAAAATTACTACTACTCATTTAAGTCCATACTTTAATTTGTCAAGCTATTAACAATATTTGTACTAGAATTCAAGTTTATTTCCATTCTTATATATAAATAAAGACAAGTCAACAGCCTCTTTTAATCTATAAATTACTGAGCTTTCGTCTTTAAAATAATCATATGGCCATTTATAATATCTTAAAGAAATATTCTGAGCATTGTATAACTTTTTTATATGATTGCCACTAATACATCCCTCATAATCTGTTGTAATTGGTTTGTCTTTCCCCATTCTTATAGCACCTTTTCGATATGGAAAATCATGGCCTAAAATACATATATGAGAAACTTTTGATTTTTCCACAAAAATAAACAATCGATTTTCGGACGAAACAATTGAACAACTACGTTTATCGGTCATAGCATCATTTTCACAAGAAATTTCCCACTCTCCTAGCTGTGCTGAGCTATTTTTATATATTTTATACTCACCACCACTAGGTGTTGTTCCTTTCCTATATCTTTTTACATCACTTGAGGAAATATAACAAGAACGGCCTACACACGTTTCTACATATAATTGTTCATCGGGTTGCCATTTGTTTTCCACAGTATATGTTTCAATATGCTTTTTATAATTGTAATTAGCTGGGGGATAATATAAACATCCTGTTAACAGGAATAAAAAGATTGATATTCTAATAGTTTTATTTAACATGATGTTCTCTTTTTTATTGTTTTTCATTATTAGCATTTATGTATACAACTTTTTGAGATGCAGATACACCAGAAATTAGTGCTATTAAATTCATTACTGTTGGAACTGCAGGAATAAAGGCTATAAAGATATCAAAAAAACCTGCAATTGTTGGGTATACTAACAAGTGTTTCTTTTCAATTCGCTTTCCTCTATAATACGCGATGATTATTAGTAATAAGTAATTTATAGAAAGCAATAACAATGAAACAACAACTGCATTTGCAGAAGTATCACTATTCTCTGAAGGATTTTCTTTTATAATTGTAGAAATTGCTGATACTCTCCAAAAATATGTAAAAAGCATTGTAAATGAATAACAAATAAAAAATATTACACCATTTTTCATAGATAAACTCCATTAAAATAAAATCGCCTTGATGAGAGGCGACTGGAAGTTGAAAGCTATTTGATAGAATAGTGTAGTGTATTTGGTGTATAACACCTTATTAACTACCTTCCAGTCAAATAGACCAAAAGGTAGTTTTACATTCGCACAGCGAACAACTATCAAAGAGGCTTTCAAACCCCACATTGGTAATCAACCAATGCACATTTAGGTTATGTTATTAATTTATTTAAGTCAAATAAAATTATGTACAATCTTATCTAAATTGTAGCAATTTATGAGTCAAACTTAGAAAATAAGGGGCTCCCGAAAACCATATTTTTCGATATATTGTAAATAGTTAAGGAGCAAAACAACTATTTATGAAAGGAAAAAGTTATGTGGTATGTAAAATTAAATAACACAATTCTCCCAACTCCGTATCAATATTTCAGCGATTGCCTGGCTGAGTGTAAAATATTGCAGCGGATTATGGTTGCTGTGTTTTCTGAACCGGTATTGATTGGCTAATTTGGTATAAAGGAGATTTGAGATGTTAAAGAATTTTGAAAACTGGCTTTTGGAAAATAATTACAGCGCAAGTACCTCAGCCGATTATATGGGACGGGTTGAAAGATTATACCGGAAAGAAGGTTACAGGTTTAGTCAGATGTGGTTGTTGTGGTAGTTTAATGACTTGTGAAACTAAAGTAAAAGACGATAAACATTCTTACAATTATTTAAAATGTAACAAATTACGTTCCAAATGTTCACAAAAACCAATCA
>CALVXF010000007.1 GCA_944368875.1 uncultured Bacilli bacterium | reverse complement strand
GTTACTAATCATCCTTTAGAGGAAGATCAATTTGAAGCTAATATTCGTCCTGATAGTATTGATGAATATATAGGCCAACAAGAAGTAAAAGAAAATTTAAAAATTTTTATGCAGGCTGCTAAAATGCGTGGGGAATCATTAGATCATGTTCTTTTGTATGGTCCACCTGGACTAGGTAAAACAACACTTGCTTATATTATTGCCAATGAAATGGGAGTTAATATCAAAACGGCTAGTGGTCCATCAATCGAAAAAAGTGGTGATTTAGCAGCTATTTTATCAACTCTTGAACCTGGAGATGTTTTATTTATTGATGAAATTCATCGTATGCCAAGGTTTATTGAAGAAATTCTTTATCCTGCTATGGAAGATTTTACTTTAGATATTATTGTTGGTAGTGATTCTAGTGCACGTAATATAAAAATTGATCTACCACCATTTACTTTAGTAGGAGCAACAACTCGTGCCGGTGATTTAACTAGTCCATTACGTGATCGTTTTGGAATTGTAGCAAAATTACAATTTTATACAGTAGAAGAATTAACTGAAATTGTTAAAAGAACAAGTCGCGTATTAAACTCAAGTATTGATGATAGTGCAGCTGTTGAATTAGCTAGTCGTAGTCGTGGAACACCACGTATTGCTAATCGTCTATTAAAGCGTGTACGTGATTTTGCTTTAGTTTTAGGTGATGGTAATATCACTTTAGAAATAACTAATTTAGCGCTTAATAAATTAAAAGTAGATAAATTAGGACTAGATGATACAGATTATCATTTATTAAAGGCGATTATTGAAAAGTTTAATGGAGGTCCAGTAGGTATTGAAGCTATAGCTTCTAGTATTGGCGAAGAACAATCAACGATTGAAGATGTCTATGAACCATATCTTCTACAAATAGGATTTTTAAAGAGAACAACAAGAGGTAGAGTAGTAACAGAAAAAGCTTATGAACATTTAAAAATTAATCGTCAAGGAACACTTTTTTAAAAAAAAACACAATATTTACTTGTGTTTTTTTGTATAAAAATGTATAATTTAATTGATAGTAGGAAAGATAATTGTTTATAGGAGGTATTATTATGAGTAATAAAACAATTAATACAATTGCCGTAGCGGCTTTAATAATTGCGATTGGTGGATTAACAATGGGTTATGCAGCTTTTACGCAAACTTTAAATATTAATACAGATGCTACAGTGCAATCTAATGATTCAACTTGGAAAATTTATTTTTCTAATCAAGATACTGGTGTAGCAACAGGTAATGCTGTAAAAGGAAATATAACATTAAATACTACTGATGTATCAGTAAGTGGCGTAATTTTAAAAACAGCTGGTGACAAAGTTGAATATACTTTTGATGTTAAAAATGAAGGACAAGTAGATGCAACTTTAGCAACTTTAACACCAAAAACACCATCATTATCTGGTGATTCAGCAGATCAAGAAAAAGTAGAAAGTGGTTATACATATACCCTTACATATGTAGATGGTGGTAATGTACAACAAGGTGATGAATTAAATAGTGGCGATACTAAGAGAATGAAATTAACAATTTCACTAAGTGAAGGCGTTAGTTTACCTACTGGTGATGTTACTATATCTAATTTAGGTTATACTTTAGTTTATAGTCAAAAATAATTAGTTGTTCTTAAATATAAAAATGTTAAAGTGGTGATATTATGAGGGGTCAAAAATTTTTAATAGTATATTTAAGTTCTATTATTTTAGCCTTAATCCTTAATATTTTTGTATTTAATTTTTTAAAAAATAATATATTCGCTATTATTCTTTTAGCGTTAAATATTGGCTTTTTAATATTTATGCAAGGATTTGAAAAAGACAAATCGGAAAAAACATTAGATGCCAATGTCATTATTTTTGCATATTGTGTAGTTTATTATATTATTTTATATACTTTAGGAATAATAACAGGTTATGCTAGAACAATTTATAATCATGAATTTTTGGCATTATTACAAAATATTTTGCCAGTTATTGTTATAATAGTTTTAGAAGAAATTTTAAGATATCAAGTAATTACAAAAATTAAAGGTGGCAAATATGAAAAGCCTATTATAGCTTTAATGATTGTTCTTTTTATACTTTTTGATATTCGCAACATATTTCCTTTAAATAATGGTTTTAGAGAAATTTTAGATGTTGTTAGTACAAATGTTTTTCCAACAATTGTAAAAAATATAGTGTTTAGTTTTATAGTTTATTTAGGTGGCTATAAACCAACTATTTTTTATCGTTTAATAACTGAAATCCCTATTTATATTGTTCCTGTCTATCCTGATTTAGGACCATATATAACAGGAATTGTGGAAGCAACTTTCCCTGTACTAGTTTTTATTGTTATTAGAAATATTTTAATTCGCAAAAGAGAATTTTTCATTAGAAAAAATAAATATATAAGAAATATTGTTGCTATTCCAATTGTAACTATTTTAGTCATTTCGGTAATGTTAGTTAGTAATTATTTTAAATATTATGCTTTAAGTATAGTTTCTAACTCAATGTATCCAGAAATAGCTAGAGGTGATGTTGTTATAGTAAAAAAACTTAATGATGATGAAAAAACAAGTATTAAAGTTGGTGACGTATTAGTTTATTCTAAAGATAATCGTGTTATTGCGCATAGAGTGACGTATATTAGCGATGTGTCTGGTGAAAATATATATATAACAAAAGGTGATAATAATAATGCTGAAGATGCTTATTTAATATATGATTCAGACGTTATCGGTGTTGCTTTGTATAGTATTCCAGTTATTGGATATCCTAGTGTATGGTTGAGTGAAGTGAGGTAGCATATGAGATTTAAATATAAAATATTAGTTTTATGGACATTATTTTTATTATGTATGTTCTTAACTTTATTTAGTTTAAGAAATGCAATTAATTTTTGGTCTATAGAAGAAGTCAATTTTCAAGAAGAAGGTAAAGTTAATTATCTAGTATATTTAAAAGAAAATGATTATTTTTCAGAAACTTATTTAACTGAAGGAAAACAATATATAGCTAGTTTAGTAGATTATGTAGATGCTAATTTTACTTATTCATTTAATGGATATAAAGAAAATGATTATAAATATGAATATAGTATTATAGCAACTTTAATTGCTAACCAAAAAGACAAACCAGATGAAATTTTATATGAAAAAGATTTTATTTTAAAAGATAAGCAACAAGTAGAAGATATTAATCCTTTTGTAATTAATGAAAATATTAAAATAGATTATGATTATTATAATTCAATTATTAATGAATTTAAAAGCACATATGCACTTTCTATAGATAGTTATTTAAAAGTACAATTGAATATCTATTGGAGTGCTAAAGATAAAATATTTGATAAAGATGTAGGTAAAACTAATCATTTAGATTTAGTTATTCCTTTGTCTCAACAAACAATTAAAGTAACTATGAATACTAACGATATAAATCAAAATGTATCAGTTCAATCTGATCCATCTATTAAGTTAACAAATAAAGTATTTTTTGTTTCTTTCTGGTTATTTATATTTGCTGATCTATGGTTAGGATTATTAATTGTTAATACCTATGTTTTAGAAAAGAAAAGAAAAGGTGAATATCTTTTAAAATTAGAAAAGATAGAAAAACAATATGATAGAGCAATTGTGGAAACTAATATTTTACCTAAAAAGGCAAAAAATATTATTGATGTTAATTCTTTTGAAGAATTGCTAGATGCAAGAGAAAATGTTGAAAAACCAATTCTTCATAAAAAAGAAACAGATGGTAGTATATTTGTTATCATTGATGACGATATTATGTATAGATATATTTTAAAAAAATAAAGTTACAACATTAGAAATAATGTGTAATATATAGAAAGGAAGAAGATTATGGATAGTAAAACAGTTAAATGGTTATCAATAGCCGCATTAGTAATTGCTGTAGGAGGATTGACAATGGGTTATGCTGCTTTGTCACAAACACTTAATGTTAGTACTTCAGCAACAGTACAATCACAAGCAACAACATGGGATGTTCATTTTGAAAATCAAGGAGAAGGTACAGCTACTGGACATGCTGAAAAAGGAAGTATTAGTCTAGATACAACAACAGTTACAGTTTCAGGTGTTATTTTAAAAGTAGCAGGGGATTCTGTTGAATATACTTTTGATGTTAAAAATGGTGGACAAGTT
>CALVXF010000006.1 GCA_944368875.1 uncultured Bacilli bacterium | reverse complement strand
GCCTAAAAGAGTAACTTCCTGATAACCATTCTTCATTCATTCTTCATCTTCTTTTCAAATATCTTCATGCTTTCTACTTCTTTGTTTCCCACGCGTATACGGAACAATACAATAAGTACAAAACTTATCACACCCAAATTGAATATTAACCCAAGCTTTATATTTACTATCTCTTTTAACGGGAATATTTTCAATTACATCCCCTTCAATACTAGGAACATCTATCTCAATTTTTTTATTATCTAAACTCTTTTTTAAAATATTAGGTAAATCATAGATATTATGAGTTCCAAAAACAAAATCGAGAAAACGAAATTTCTTTAAAATTTCATCGATGACAACTTCTTCTTGAGCCATACAGCCACATAATCCAACTATTAAATTTGGTTTTTCTTCTTTCGCATGTTTAAGTCGTCCAAGCATACCAAATACTTTATTATGGGCATTTTCTCTTATCGCACAAGTATTTAATAAGATCAAATCAGCATCAAGCATATCACTTGCTTCCGTAAAACTCATATCTTCTAAAATGGCCTTAATATTTTCACTATCATGTTCATTCATCTGACATCCATATGTTTTAACGTAATACTTTTTATTTTGACCAAAAGTTTTTAATTCATCACTTACTTTATATATATCACTTTTGAAAAGAACTCTTTTTCTAGTTCTTTTTTGCGCATCTTTTAAACATGGTTTTAACATAACAATCACCCATCCATTAAAGATAATAGCATATTTATATAAAATGTTCAAATAAAAACGAATTAATTTCTTAATTTGTCTTAAACATTTTCCATGGTTTTAATTTTTTAGAATCTTTAGAATAGCGTTTATATAGACCTAATAATTCATTTTGTTTATTAAAAAAGACGATACTATCAACATCCTTAGGATTGTCAAGTATTGAACCATTTTTAATTTTTGCTTCCATATTATCATCGACTACTTCCTGATTGTAATTAGCTAAAGCTGAGGAAATTTCTAATAATTTATATTTATTATTTTTGATATCTTCTATTTTCGTAGCATCTTTTAATAAATATTGCCCAACTCTTGTTCTTCTTAATTCACTCATGACGCCAATTGTATTTAATCTACTAGCTATATCACGAACTAAACTTCGAATATAAGTCCCCTTACTGACAACAACGCGAAAACGAAATTTAGGATGAGTTCCATTATTCATAATAGGTGTCAATAATTGTATTTCTTTAACTTCAACTATCTGTTTAGGAAGAAGAACTTCTCTATTACTACGAGCATATTCATATAGCTTCTTACCATTTACTTTTTTAGCTGAATAAATTGGGACTTCTTGTTCATAGTTGCCAATAAAACTATTTAAAACTGCAATTAATTTATCATTATCTATCGTAACACTACATTCTTCTAAAATAGGACTATCTAAATCAAGCGTTTCTGTTTTCAATCCCAAAGTTACTTCAGCGATATATTCTTTATCATGATCCATTAATAATTCCACTAATTTAGTAGCTTTCCCTACACATAAAACAAGTAGTCCACTCGCATTAGGATCCAAAGTTCCCGTGTGACCTATTCTTTTTTCACCTATTATTTTTGATACAGAATTAACAACATCACGACTAGTCATTCCTTTATCTTTATCTATTAAAACTATTCCCTCTATCATCAACTACTCCTTGTTCTTTTTCGATATTATCATATATTTTATTTATATTTTGAATAAGTCTATTTATATTATTAGTTTGTTTTTTAATGACTTGTTGCTCTTTTGCTTGTTTCTTTCTATTTGGAAGTCTATCATAATATTCAGTTAAATCTTTTTGATAATTGTTTGCTTCCAATTGTATTTCTTCTTTGATAAAAGATGACATCAAAGATATATTAGGAGAATCTTTTTTCATAGAATTAAACATATCATCACTCGTTAATATGTCTAAAATATCATTATTATACTTTCTTTTTAAATGTAAAACTTTCTCAAAATCTAATTCATCAAACTTTTTGAAATTAAAATTTTTATCGATAAAAATACTTAACGGATTAGTTTTAAAATCAAATTTAATTTTATTATCTTTGCACAACATAAGATATTCACGAAAAATATTCATAAAATCATAATGATATATTAGATGGTTAGCATTTAAAAATGTTATGAAAATTTTTTTTTGTTGATTAGACTGTAACATGTTATTATTTTTAAGAAAATTGAAAGCTTTAATACATTCTTGTCTTTCAGCTTCGATTTCAAAAAACAATTTTTGATATAAATTCATATAAACTTTAAAAGAAGCACGAGGAATAGCCATTTCAATTAAATACTTTAGATAATTAGGATTATTATAATCGTTATTAATAACTACTCTTTCTTGTTTAGCGTGTTCGATTTCATGATATGTTGTCATGAAAACATTATGATTTTTAGGATTAATACATTTGCTGAAGAAAGTATCGACAAAGATGATAATTCTATCCGTATCATAACTTCCTCCCTCTATTTTTAAATTTTCATATTCTTCTTTTACACCAGCAAGCATTTTTTGAAATCTAGCTATTCCAGGTATAGTTAGATATTTATCTAATTTAACATCACCATTAATTAAGCATCGACTAAAATATTTAAATCTAGAACAAACAATGTATGAAATTTCAATATTATATTTTTGACATTCTTCTTTTAAAATATTTTGTATTAATTTAGTTGTTTCCCACGATGTCATTATTTCACCTCTAATTTATTATAGCACAAAAATGACAGAGTTAATTATCTCTGTCACTTAAAATTAAAATTAAACGCAATAATTGTAATAAGTTATTAATTAATCCAGCCACATAAGTCATAGCAGCAGCTCCTAACATATTACTAACACCATTTTCCTCATCTTTATTAGCAATTCCTAATTTAATTAATTCTTTCTTAGCTCGGCTACTAGCATTAAACTCAACTGGCAAAGTCACTAATTGAAATAAAATGGTTGCGAGTAAAACATAAATAGATAATTTTATATAACCTGTTACCCCAGCAAATATAGCAACAAACAAACCAAAATAACCTAAATAAGAAACGAAATTAACAAATGGTACTAAAAAACTTCGAATACGCATCGGCATATAGCCAACTTTATCTTGAATAGCATGCCCACATTCATGAGCTGCAATACTCATTGCCGCAACTGATTCACCATCAAAAACATTTGTCGAAAGGCGAACAACTTTTCTTCTTGGATCATAGTGATCAGTAAGTTCACCTTTTACTTTAACAACATGGACATCGCTTAAACCATTACTATCAAGAATTTTACGAGCTACTTCCTGGCCAGTAATATTTTTACTATTCCTAACATAACGATATTTTTTGTAATTCTTATTGATTATTACTTGGGCAATTAAAACAATAATTGCTCCTATAATAATTAATGATATTGTTAATAAATTATCATATCCCCAAAACATTTATAACCTCCTATAAGTACTCAACAATTGTACCTTCTCTTGTATCTTTTATTAAAATACCTTTTTCTTTTAATTCATCTCTAATATTATCTGCTAAAGCATAATCTTTATTCTTCTTTGCTTCATTTCTTTTAATAATAGCTTCTTTGACATATCTTTCTAAATCTTCATCTACTTCTTTTACAACTTTTTTAAGTAGATCTAAAGATAATACTAAATCAAAACTAGCAACTAATTCTTTTTTCGTTTTATCACTAAGATTTGTATCTTTTAAAACTTCATATAAAATAGTTAAAGCCATTGATGTATTCAGATCATCACTTAAAGCTTCTTTAAAGCGTTCATTATATTTATCAAAAGAAGCAGTATCTAAAGAACCACAATCAGTTAAAGATAGTACTCTATTTTTTAGTTTCTTATATTCATTAGAAGCTCCATCCAAAATGTCATATGTAAAAGTTAAAGCATTATGATAATAAGAGTTTAGACACAAATAACGATATGCCAGAGGGTCATAACCTTTTTCTTCTAAAAGGGAAACAGTTAAAAATTCACCTTTACTTTTACTCATCTTACCATTTTTATCATTTAAAAAACCCATATGTACCCAATATTTACACCATTTATGTCCCAAATAGGCTTCGCTTTGCGCGATTTCATTAGTATGATGAGGAAATATCGCATCTTCCGCACCACAGTGAATATCTAAATATTCACCATTATGTTTCATACTTATACATGAACATTCGATATGCCATCCGGGATAACCTAATCCCCATGGACTATCCCATTGTAACTCTTGATTATTAAACTTGGAATTGGTAAACCATAGACCAAAGTCAAAAGGATTTTTTTTGGCTTTATCTTCTTTGATATCTTCACGAACAGCCACTAAAAGATCATCCATATTACGACCAGAAAGTTCATAGTATTGTTTATATTTAGTTGTATCAAAATAAACATTACCATCACTAATATAAGCATAACCAT
Source organism: uncultured Bacilli bacterium (assembly GCA_944368875.1). Taxonomy (GTDB): domain Bacteria; phylum Bacillota_I; class Bacilli_A; order RF39; family UBA660; genus CALVXF01. The sequence continues at coordinate 8,792 of CALVXF010000006.1, read as the reverse complement.
CATCTAATAATTTAGTAATAACTTTAATATATTCACTAATATTATCGGTTGCTTTACTAACTATATCTGGCCATCTAATATTTAATTTTGCACAATCACTTTTAAAAGCTTCAGTATAAAATTCCGCAATTTCTAAAGAAGATTTGTGTTCTCTTTTACTAGCAACAGCCATCTTATCTTCACCAGAATCGCCATCGCCAACTAAATGACCAACGTCGGTAATATTCATAACACGCTTAACTTCATATCCTAAGTACTTTAAACTTTTTTCTAAAACATCCTCAGAAATATAAGTTCTTAAATTACCAATATGCGCATAGTGATAAACTGTAGGACCACAAGTATACATATTGACAACATTTTCCTTATATGGAATAAATTCTTCAACCTTTTTACTTAAAGTATTATATAATTTCATAAATTCACCTTTTCTTCTTTAAATTATACCATACTATAATATATTTTTCCATAAAGGCTATTATTAATATAACAAGTAATTGTGTAATATAAATGAAAAAAATAAGCATTTTGCTTATTTTCTTAATTTAGGAATAAAATTTTCCGCAAATTTATACTCATCACGATTTTTAATATACAAAAAACCAATGAATGAAAAACAAACAGCTCCAATAAAATTAACAAATAGATCTTGCATTGTATCAATAATGCCAATATCTAAATAGCCTCCATCAATTTTTGTTTCAACTAAATTACCTCTATCATCTTTAGAATAAATAGTTGTATATTCGATATCATCGATGACAACTGCTTTATTTTCACCTTCAGGATTAAACTCAACTGATGATATTCTTTCAACAACTTGATCTTTTTGCATATCGGCAAGTAAATAATAATCACTACCGAATTCAAAAAATTCCCATAATACCCCAATTGTCATTGAAAAACAAAAGGATACTAAAGCAACAAAGATAGGTGTCATTTTAATATGAAATCTTTCAGTTCGATTTAAAATATCGATTAGTGAAAAACCAATACCCGCGCATATAAATCCATTAACCGTATGAAGCATTGTATCCCAAATACTGATATGTCCATAGAAGTTTCCTAATTCACCTAATATTTCCGCACTAAAAATAAATAAATAGATAATTGTTTCTAATAAACTTGGTAAAGTAATTTTTAGTTTACTATTAACTATATAAGGGATTGTAAAAAGTAATAATGTCAAAAAACAAAAGAAAACGTTTTGATAATTGCGGTGCATGAAAGCTAAAATCATACAAATAATAACAAAAAAACGTAAAACTAAATAAACTGTTAAACTTGTCTTATTAGTTTGCTTATAATATTCTTTAATATTTTTAAACATATATACCTCCTATAGGTATTGTATCATAAAACCTCATAATTTAATAATGTAATTTGATCTGAAAGTAAATATCCTTTAATATCTTTACTTAAATCAGTAGATAAATATTTTTTATTATCATCAGGAAAAACAGTTACGACATTACCATCAATCTTTTCGTTAGCTAAGATACTAGCCAATAAATTAGCCCCACTACTAATACCAACACCTAGCCCTAATTCATGCGCTAATTTACGGCTCATATTAATCGCATCCTCATCACTTATGAGATAAATATCATCAAATAATTTGGAATCGACAATTTCAGGAATAAAGCTGTCTCCTATGCCTTCTATTTTATGACTACCAGTTATACCTTTTTTTAATAATGGTGCTTCTAATGGTTCTAATGCAATAATTTTACCACCTTTTTCTTTAATTCTACGTCCAACACCCATAATAGTACCACCACTACCTACGCCACTCACAAAAGCATCTACTTTATCTAATTTACTTAATATTTCACTAGCAGTAGTTTCATAATGACACATAACATTTAACGGATTAGAAAACTGATCTAATAGAAAACCATTATGTTCTAAAGCATATTTTTTAGCTTCACTCAAACATCTATCAAAACCACCTTCAGCTAAACTAAATGAAAAAACACATGCTCCATATAGCTTCATTAATGCTAGTCTTTCACGACTAACAAAATCAGGCATAAAAATGACAACAGATTTACCTTTTAAAGCACCTAGAGCACTTAACGAAATACCTGTATTACCACTTGTTGCTTCAACTAATACTTGTTGATCATCTACATTACTATTTTCAAGAATATAATCAACAACACGATCTTTAATACTACCTGTTAAACTAAAATATTCCAGTTTTGTATAGACACTTTTAACCTTGCTTTGATATCTATAATTGATTTTTATCATAGGCGTATTACCAATTAATTTGTACATATATATCACCATTATATTAAATGCAAGCACATAAAAATAGACACTAATTAATAAAAAAACCACCTTTTAAGGTAGTAAAAATTATCAAATATTGGTGCGGGCGAAGGGACTTGAACCCCCATGCCATAGGCGCTAGATCCTAAGTCTAGTGCGTCTGCCAATTCCGCCACGCCCGCAATACATGGTGGACCTTGTAGGACTCGAACCTACGACCGCCCGGTTATGAGCCGGATGCTCTAACCAACTGAGCTAAAGGTCCATTTGCATCATGCTTTTATATAATAACACATTTATTTATCATATGCAAGAATTTATAAAAAAATTATCTTAATTTTAAGATAATTATTTATTTAACATATTTAATAGATTTATCTTAAACATATCTTTTTCTGAATGATCCTTAGATACCATAACACCTTTGTAAGTAACTAACTCTGATTGGTGTCCTTCAGTTAAAATTTCTTCAGGAGATAAAGTATCTAACATAACTGTATTTTCTTTTTCATAGACATGATAATGTAATTTTATATCACCATGTACCTTAGAAAACATAACATCTGTAGGTAATTTCAATTCGTAACTAACAATTCCTTTAGCTTCATTTTTTTCAACAACATCACCTAAAAAAATGCCTTCTTTTAATTTTGGATAATATTCAAAATATAATTTCTTGAAAGCAAGCATGTTATATTTTTTTAAAGAACGTTCTAGCTTTTTAAATTCATTTTCGTTAATATATTCAAATAAATATGAACTTTTCATAACATACCTCACTTTCTACTACCTCTATTATACTTAATATATCACAATTTAATACTTTTAGTCAATTAAAAAGGAAAGATATTCTTTCCTTTACATTTTTATTAAAGTGTTTTTCCATAATCAGCTGTTTCTGCAATAATCACAGGTGTAATTGAACCATCAGGATTTATTTGTGAAGAAACACCCATTTGTGCATAAAAGTCCATTTGTTGTTTTTGTGAATCAGTAATTGCAGCTGTTGGTGCAGAAGATGCTTGTTCTTCTACTGGAGCAGGTGCACTTTCTTGAACGGCTGGACTACTTACTTCTACTTCACTTACTACTTGAGGTTCTTGAACTATTGGGGCACTTGCTTCTGCAGGTGCTGCAACTGGTTCTGTGTATGTTTCTTGAACCGCTGGACTACTTACTTCTGCTTCACTTACTACTTGAGATTCTTGAACTGTTGGAGTACTTACTTCTGTAGGTGCTGCAACTGGTTCTGTGTATGTTTCTTGAACCGCTGGACTACTTACTTCTGTTTCACTTACTACTTGAGATTCTTGAACTGTTGGAGTACTTACTTCTGTAGGTGCTACAACTGGTTCTGTGTATGATTCTTGAACAGCAGGACTATCCACTTGTTCTTCCCCAACAACACCATTGTTAACTGGTTCAAAAGTTTCACTTATAACTTGATCAGGTTCAGGAACATTTGATATATTACCATCCCACATAGGAATATCTGGATTATAATTACCACCTGGATTAATTGTTATCTCAGCGCCAGTAGTGTCTTCTTTTCCATCATTATTTTTATCGTGGTCACCACCAACAATTTCTTCTTCAATAACTTCTGGTCCACGTGTTTCATCTACTACAACTTGAGTAGTTGTTCCTGTTTCTTTTTGACCTTCAGGATAAACAACAGTTCCGCCACTAGAGTGTCCACCAACAGTAACTTTTTGTTGACCATTACTATTAGTAACAACTTGAGCTTCGCCAATATATTCTTCACTGTAATTATCAATTCCGTGTAATTCATTTTCAGAAATATATTTAACATTTACTTTTGCATTAATTGCTTCTACTATTTCATCTCTAGTCATATTATTTTCAATTTTGCCATTAGCATATGTTCTTAAATCATCAGCCATATTTTCAATAGAACTTAAGCCACTAAAATATGCTTGGCCAGCTATATCTTCAATAACATTTTCATTGATTTTAGCTTCACATTCTTTAATAGCATTTAGATATTGTTGATAAATTTCATCACTAAAAATTTTATCTCCGAAAGTTGCTTGTAATTGTGCTTGAGTAGTATCAGCATATAACAAAGCAAATAATCTAGCTTGATCACTATATTGCGTTGTTGTATCAAAATCACTATTTACAAGTAAATCATTAAATTCTTGTTTTAAATCTTCAACTTTTTGTTTACTAGTAGCATCACTATTATGTGATAATTTAATTATATCATAAGACATGGTTTGCATTTTACTTACCAATGTTTTGTCTTGTTCATTTATAAAAATGTTACTAAAATCAACCATATCAATAGCATTATTTGCCCAATAAGAATTAACAACAGTCAACTTACGATAAAAATCAAGAGTATTTCTTAACATCGTAGTACCATCAGCATTATAATAATTTAATTGAGCCATAAAATCTTTACTTTTAAAAACTTCTGAACTATTACTTACTAAATATGCATCATAAGCAACGTCACCCATGTATTCATTACCATATGCCCTAGTAGAGTTAATGAAATTAGCTAAGACATCAATTTGTTGTTCAACATTTTGCATTACACTAACTTCTTTTTCTTCTTCATTATTTACTACATCAACTGTCTTTTCAGCAGTTTCGTTTTTAACAGGTTGCTTATTTAAATTACATGCAGCTAATCCAAAAAGTAATGAACAGCCAGCAACTGCTGCAGTAGTTATTTTTTTCCAGTGTTTTTTGAAACTTCCCTTTATATTACTAATCTTAGTTGGTTGTTTTGGTGATTCTTCTTTTTTTAGTGAAGATGCCCCAAGAACTACACTATTCATCTTATTGAAATCTTCTTCTAAAGGCAACATTTTAATAGTACCAGATTTTATTTCTTCTTTTCTAGCATTTATAGATTGTTCTAATTTTTCTTTCTCAGCATCTAAATCTTTTATTTGTAAATGTGTATTTACAACATCACGTGCTTTATTAAGATAATCTTCTCTATTAATTACGTTGATATATTTATCTTTAAATAAAGTATATAAAACTTCAACTTCTTTAGAATTTTTTTCAAATTCTAATTTTTCTTCATCTTTCATAAAAGAAAGATCACTCTTTGATAAAATTCTTCGATATATTTCAGTTGCAATAACAAGAGGAATATATTCGCTTTCATCACTAATACTACCTGAAGCAATAAAATTAGTCATTTTACGAGCCATTAATAAATAAATTTGTAAATCTCTATTCATATTATATTCCTCCCTTATTTAACTTCTTTTTTATTTCCAGTAAATATCCAACCATTATTAATTAAACTTGAATTATTACATGTACTCCATTGTTTTTGTGATGAGCCACTAACAAAAGTACGAGTTCTATCACGATAATAAGTATGAGTTGTATTAATTGTTTCTGTTTTATAAACTGGATCTTTTCTTTCACTAGTTTCGTAGCCAATAATAACATCAATAGTACCATATACTGGTGTAACGTTTTCATATGTATGTAAGCAGCCATATTCACCAGTTTCTTTGTTTTCTGTATATGTGATTTCATATGTTTTAGCATACCATTTATAAGTATATTGACTAGTTACAGTACAATTAGATTCACATGGTATATCTTGAATAGATACTAATTCATATCTATCAGTAGATGTTGAAGTTACAGGTTGTGTAGAAGTAAATACTCCTAAATATGTTTCTCCAACATATTTTTTATTTTCACTAACTGTTGTTGTTTCAACATATCCCCATTTATCACAAATAGTTTGAATTTTCTTTTTAGCAACTACTTGATAAGTTTTCTTAATTGGTTTAGTTCCATCATAATATTTAACAACATTATAACCGATTAATACTTGTTTTTCTTCAGTTTCAACTTCACTCTTTGTTTCAACTTCGTGAACTTTTTCTTCACCAGCATCAACTGTTATTTTATTTTTTGTCCATTCACTCCAATTAGACCATGGTGTATAATAGCCATCTTTATTTAAAACATATTCACATTGATATTTTTTAGTAGGTTGTGGTTGTGGTGTTGGTTCATCATCATCATCGTCATTATCATCTGGAATAACAGGTGTTACAGGTTTATCATTTTTATCAACAATTTCTTCATCTTTATTTTCACAAATAGTTGTTTGACAATAATCATAACATCCCATATGAACAATAATATAATCTTCTTGTTGTGAACACTTCAAATTAACTTTCATAATGTATTCTTCGTCTTCTTTTGTTATTTCAACATAAGATTCGTCAACATCACATTCTTTACCATATTTATCTGTAAATGGTAAAAGGATCTTTTCTTCAAGCATTTCTCTTAAAGTTAATTTTGTTTTATCACCAACATTTTGTGGTAAACGTGATAAAGTATAATAACTTTTTGCTGCATCTTTCATAGACATAATATTCATATTAAATATTGTATCTAATAGTGGATCTACTTTTTGATTTACATATCCCTTAGTTGGAAATAACCAAATTAGTAAAAACACAAATAATGCAATAAATAATACTTGCAAAATTATGTCCTTTAATGTAAATTTTTCATTTCTTTCTTCGTACATACAAATTCCCCCTTGGTATGTTTGCTATCCTAACATAAAAATATCTAAAAGTCAAATTAACAAACACCCAAATTTCCTCTCTAAACATAGTAAATTTATTATAAAATAATTATAACATTGTAATACCTTTTAGTCAATCAATATACGAACTATTGTTGATCCTTGATTATAATAATATGTCTTATATTCTAAAACTTTCTTATTGTTTTTTAAAACATCACCTGTTGTTCTTCTTAAAGTCCCTGTTCCTATACCATGTATTATACAGAAAATACTATTTTTTAATTTATAATTTTCCTTAATAAAATCATTAATAGCAACCCTAGCTGTTTCTCTATCCATTCCATGTAAATCTATCTTAGGTAAATTATCAATAAAAACAACATCATCTAAAGTCATATAGTACTCTTTTCATTTCATCTTTACTAGCCACACTATTTCTACCACCAATTCTAGTAACACTTAAAGCGCCACTTACATTACCTATTTTAATAGCATCACTAAACGTATAATTATTAGCAATAGCATAAGTAAAAGCACCATGAAATAAATCCCCAGCACCTGTTGAATCAACAGCATTAACCTTAATTGATGGCATTATTTTAACATTTCCATCTTCTTCATAAATTGCCCCTTTATCTTCTAAAGTTACTAAAATATGACTATTAGAAAAAACTTCTTTTAATTTAGACATCATCTTAACTAAATCATCAGAATTATTATAATCAACTTTCATATCAGCTAATGTTTCTGCAAATTCATGACCACAAGCTACATAAGTAGCCATTTTAGCTAGTTCAATTATTTCTTCTCTTGGTCTACCAGCATCAATAATTGATATAGCTTTAGGATATTTTTCTAATAGTTTTTTGGTCATTTCATATTCTTGACCATCAAACAATATAATATCTGGCTCAAAACTAAGTTCAAAATTTTCCATCTTTGCTTCGCTTGGACGATGTGTTAAAACCGTTCTACTTCCCGTTTTTTTATTTGCAATAATAAAACTTACTGTTGTTCTTAATCCATCGCGAAGTTCTAAATAAGCAGTCTTAACACCAACGCCTTCAAACTCATCTTTAATTGTTCTACCATATAAATCATTACCAACAACACCAGCAAAATAAACATCTTCCATTCCCCATTTACCTAGTAAATAAGCAGCATTACTAGCAGGGCCACCACCACATTCTATTAAATCATTTACTCTTGTTTTAGTATTTTCTTCTGGATAGCCATCAAATGGTACCGTAATATCGTAAGATGCATTTCCTATACATAATATTTTCATATCATCACCTAGATTAATTTTATCATATTTTTAACTTCTTTTCACAAAAAAATTATCACCGAAGTGATAATTTTAATTACATATTTTCTTTTACTTTAGCTTGAGCAGCAGCAAGACGTGCTAATGGAACACGATATGGACTACAAGATACATAAGTAAGACCTATTTTATGACAGAATTCAACACTGCTTGGTTCTCCACCGTGTTCGCCACAAATACCTAATTTAATATTAGGTCTTGTACTGCGTCCTTTAGTAGCAGCCATTTCAACTAACTTACCAACACCATTTTGATCTAATTTAGCAAATGGATCATTTTCAAAAATACCTTTTGTATAATAATCATTTAAGAATTTAGACGCATCATCACGACTAAATCCATAAGTTAATTGTGTTAAATCATTTGTACCAAAACTGAAGAATTCTGCTTCTTTAGCAATTTCATCAGCAAGAAGAGCCGCTCTCGGTATTTCAATCATCGTACCAACATGATATTCTAAGTTACTATTATTTTCTTTTAATACTTCACTAGCAGTATCATCAACTATTTTCTTAACATATTTAAGTTCGTTGACATCGCCAACTAATGGAATCATAATTTCTGGTACAACATTCATACCTTCCTTATTAACACTAATAGCAGCTTCTAATACAGCTCTTGTTTGCATAGCAGCAA
>CALVXF010000005.1 GCA_944368875.1 uncultured Bacilli bacterium | reverse complement strand
AATAGTATATACACATATTTTTAATTTATCCATATATCATTAAGGTCCTGTTGGTCCTGTTGGTCCGGTTGGCCCTTCTGGTCCGGTTGGCCCTGTTGCTCCTTCTGGTCCGGTTGGCCCTGTTGCTCCTTCTGGTCCAGTTGGTCCTGTTGGTCCCGTTGCTCCTTCTGGCCCTGTTGGTCCCGTTGCTCCGGTTGTACCTGCTGCTCCTGTTGAACCTTCAGCTCCTGTTGGTCCAGTTGCTCCTTCTGGTCCTTGAGGTATTACTAAACTTAAAATAAAATTTGGTGCAGTTCCAGTTATAGATGCTTGAGCTTGAGTTCCAGGATTACCAGTAGTAACTGTACCTATTGTCAATGTAGGTGTTGGCCCTGTTGGTCCAGTTGCTCCTGTTGGTCCCGTTGCTCCTGTTGCTCCTGTTGTTCCTGTAGGTCCAGTTGGTCCCGTTGGTCCAGTTGGCCCGGTTGGTCCCGTTGCTCCGGTTGCTCCAGTTGCGCCTCCAGATGGTCCGGTTGGTCCCGTTGGCCCAATTATTCCAACACATCTTGGTCTTCTTCTTTCATCGCATGCAATTTTTTCTAATGCTCTTTGATGTATTTCATCAAATTCATTATTGCAATTTTGATCATTGAACATTTTCTCACTCCTTTCAGTTTATTCTATGATAACTTTATGGAAGTGCACATTATAATGAACCAATAAAAAAATTGAACTTTAAAATTCAATTTTTTCTTTTACATAATCTATTACTTCGTCTATTTTTAATGTGATTTGTTCCATCGTGTCACGGTTACGTAAAGTAACTGTATTATTATTTATGGTCTCATCGTCGATTGTTATAGCAAATGGTGTACCAATGACATCTCCACGACGATATCTTTTACCAATATTACCTGCTTCATCATAAGAAGTCATAAAATGTTTACTTAAGATTTGATATATTTCTGTAGCTTTTTCACTATGAACTTTTTTAATCAATGGTAAAACATTTACTTTGTAAGGAGCTAAAAAAGGATGTAATTTCAAAACTTCTCTAGTTGTTCCATCTTCTAATGTTTCATTATGGTAAGCATTAAATAAAAGTGCTAAAATAGTGCGGTCTAGACCATATGTAGATTCAATTATATATGGAATATATTTTTCATTGGTTTCAGGATCTAGATATGTTTGAGCTATACCACTATATTCTTGATGACGTGTTAAATCAAAATTAGTTCGATTGTGAGTTCCATTTATTTCACCCCAACCAAATGGAAAAGCGTATTCAATATCACATGCGGCTTTTGCATAATGAGCAAGTTTTTCATGATCATGAAATCTTAATTTATCTTCTGGTATTCCCAAATCCATATAAAATTTTTTGCCATAGTTTTTAAAATATTCGTAAAGTTCTGTATCTGTTCCTTCTTTACAGAAAGTTTGATATTCCATTTGTTCAAACTCAATTGTTCTAAATGTAAAATTACCTGGTGTGATTTCATTTCTAAAAGCTTTGCCAATTTGACCAATACTAAATGGTAATTTAGCTCGCATACTTCTTTGAACATTCAAAAAATTGACATATTCTCCTTGTGCATTTTCAGGGCGTAGATATACAATACTTTTAGAGTCTTGGGTAACACCACGATATGTTTCAAACATGAGTTTAAATTGTCTTATATCTGTGAAATTAGATTTTCCACATTTTGGACATGGTATTTTATTATCCCTAATATAATTAATCATTTCTTCATTTGTCATAGCATCACCAATACTACTATTAGTGTAATCATTGATTAAATTATCAGCTCTATGTCTTGTTTTACATTCGCGACAATCAGTCAATGGATCAGCAAATGAAGATACATGACCACTTGCTTCCCATACACGTGGATGCATTAAAATATCAGCATCTACTTCATAGGCATTTATTCTTTCTTGAATAAATCTTTTACGCCAAGCATCTTTAACATTATTTTTTAATCTAGCTCCTAATGGTCCATAATCCCATGTATTAGCAAGACCTCCATATATTTCACTTCCTTGAAATATAAAACCATATTGTTTACAAAAATTAACCATTTTTTCTAAAGTCATTTCTTCCATACAAACCTCCATAAATTAAAAAAACTCCTAGAATGTATAAGGACGAATATTCCGCGGTTCCACCTTATTTATTCTAAAAGAATCTCTTTTTAGTAATCGCTCGCTGGTTTCCCATCCCAGGTCAACACTTTAAATATAACAACTTAATTTTAAAACTTTTTAAACATTTTGTCAATGTCTTTAAAATAGGGATACGCCTATATAAGCAACAAGAAGACCATAAATAATTCCAACAAGCACCTCAAAAGGATTATGTCCTATTTCTTCTTTTAAATGTGCATATGCCTTTTTACGATTACCTTTCAATAATTCTTCTGTAATCATATTAATAGTCTCCGCTTGTTTTTCACTTTGCATTCTAAGTCCCATCGCATCATAGGCAACTACCATAGCAAAAACTAAACTAATAGCAAAAATAGGTTGTTTTACATACCCACTAAAACCAATTACACCAACTAGCGAAAAAACAAAAGATGTATGTGTACTAGGTATACCACCACAACCATTTACTAATCTTCCCCATATTAATTTCTTTTTAGTAAATGACTCAAGAATAAATTTAATTATTTGAGCACTAAATAAAGCAAATAAAGGAATTATTATAAATTTATATTCTTCCATATAAACACTATCCTATTCTATTTAAATCTTTTAATAAATTTTTACTTTTTAAGTAAATACCCGTATATTTATCATAATAATCATTTAAAAAACTATTTAGTTCTTCTTTCACAGAATTACTTATTTCTAATTTTGTTATCTTGGATATATCTACATAATAAAACATACGTATTAATTTTATTGTTTTAACATCAACAATTTTCTCATTTGTATGACAGTTTTGGCAAACATAACCACCACGTTCTACCGAAAGTGTTACTATGCCTTCTTTATTACCACAAACAGAACATGCTTCTACTATTGGCATAACACCAAGATACTCCAAGTATTTTAATTCTAAAATATTAGTTATTACTAAGGGATCAAATCCTTCATCAATCTTTAATAAAGCTGCAATTAACATTTCATATATCGCTTGTGTATAATATTGCTTAACGACTTGTCGTGCTAGATCTAAAGCAAATGTCGCATAACTAATCTTGGTGATGTCTTTTTGAATGTTTTTAAATCTATTTAATACATCGACGCTAGTTAAAGTAGATAATTTATCTTCTTTATAGTAGATATGAAAAAGACCATAAGTTAATTTAGTTGTAGTACTTCGCAATTCACTTTTTAGACTTCTAGCACCTTTAGCAATCATCCCAATAATACCATAATCTTTAGTTAGAACATTTATTATTTTACTTGTTTCACCATAAGCTCTTTCATCTAAAACAATGCCTTCTACATCTATAATCATAATTACCTCTTCTTTTTCAATTCTACATATTTCAAATAATATTCAACCTTACCAGTTGTTGCGAATAAAGCCCATAATAATTCTTCTGTCATAAAATAACCTCCTATTTTATAGTGGTTATTTTTAACATTTTTTATTCTTTTTCAATAATACCAAATTCATCTAAATACTTTTCACGGTCTCGCCATTTTTTAACTGTTTTGACAACTAAATCTAAATATACTTTTTTATTTATAAGTTTTTCAATATCCTTGCGCGCAAGCATACCTATTTCTTTAATTTTTGAACCATTTGCCCCTATAATTATTTTCTTTAATGAATCTCTATCAACAATAATTGATGCATTAATGGTATTTGATGTTTTCCCTATTTCAACACTTTCAATTACACAGGCAACAGAATGTGGAACTTCTTGTTCTGTTAAATTAAAAACCTTTTCCCTTATCAATTCAGTTATCATAAATTCAAGTGACTTATTTGTGATAACATCATCACCATAATATTTAATATTATCAGTTAAATATTGTTTTAAAACTTTAATAAGGGTATCTGTATTTTTACTTTTTAGTGCTGAGATTGGAACAATTTCTTTAAAAGGATACAAATCTTTATACTCTAATATTTTATTAAAAATTTCTTCTTTAGACAATTTATCAATTTTGTTAATTACTAAGATAACTGGTTTAGATACATCTTTTAATCTATCTAAAACATACTTATCTCCGCTTCCTAATTTTGTACTGCCATCAACTACTAACATAATAACGTCAACATCATCAATACTATAATAAGCATGTCTATTTAATTCCTTCCCCATCTTATGAGTTGGTTTATGAATCCCCGGAGTATCAACAAAAATAATTTGTAAATTTTTTTCATTATATATTCCTTGGATATTATTTCTCGTAGTTTGGCTTTTGTTACTTACAATAGCAATCTTTCTTCCTAAAAGAGAATTAAGTAAAGAACTCTTTCCAACATTGGCTCTTCCAATAATACCTACAAAACCACTTTTCATTTTAAATCCTCAATACTAAAAGGATGAGTTAAAATATCTGACATATAATAATTTTTAGTACCCATTTTATTCATTAATACTAGCTCTTCTTCACCTGTGAAAAACTCAGCTAAAACTTGACGACATATAAAACATGGAAAAGCATAATTTTCACTATCAACCATAACTACTAATTTTTTAAAATCTCCTCTTTGGTAACCTGCTAAAACGGCATTAAAAATAGCTACGCGTTCAGCACAAACAGTTGCACCATAGCTAGCATTTTCTATATTAACACCATAAAAATTACGTCCATCAACCATAGTAACCATAGCAGCTACTGGATAATTAGAATAAGGACTATAAGAACGACTTAATAATTTTTCTAATTCTTCTCTCATAATATCTCCAACACTTCCATTAAATTAGGTATAAAAATACATAAACCAACAACTACAGCTGTTACTGCAAAAACAAAAACACTTGCAGCAGCAGTATCTTTAGCAATTTTTGCTAAAGGATGAATTTTTGAACAAGAAAGGTCAACAACAGCTTCAATACTAGTGTTAATAAGTTCAGTGGCAATGACTAAACCAATTACAACACCAATTAAAAGCCATTCATACAAATTAAGTTTTACATAGATTCCTAGGATAATAACTAATACACCTATAACTACATGAACCAACATATTTTGTTCATGTTTAAAAGCATATACTAGTCCTTCAAAAGAATATTTAAAACTTTTAAAAAAACGACTAATTCCCTTCTTTTTAATTACATCACGATTCATATAATACCTACTTCCATCAATTTATTAATTATTATTGAAACAAATGATATAAAAGCAACTGTTGAAAAAATAGCTGTCGCAGCACTTGCTGTATCTTTTGCGATTTTAGCTAAAGGATGAATATTAGGTGATATCAAATCCACAACGGCTTCTAAACTTGTATTAATAAGTTCAGTTGCGGTAATCAATCCTAAAAGCATTATAGTAATTGCCCATTCAAAATAATCAAAACAAAAAATATAACTCGTTAACAACATAAAAATCCACACAAAAAAGATAAGACGCATACTAAATTCTGTCTTGATGGTATTTTTTAAGCCAAATAAAATTTCTTTTAAGCTAGTCTTTTTTGATTTGACATGCATCTAATATCATCTCCTGACGAGCAAACATAATTTTTTCATCTTCTTTATTCATATGATCATATCCCAATAAATGTAAAAAACCATGAACTGCTAGAAAACATAATTCTCTTCTTAGAGAATGACCATATTCACTAGCTTGTTCTAAAGCTCTATCAAGTGATATATAAATATCTCCTAAAAGGCGTTTTTCTAAAGATATATGATCCTTATAATCTTCTAAGGCAAATGATATAACATCAGTTGGTGCATCAATACCACGATAATCTTTATTTAGTTTGTGAATGTAGTTATTATCAACAATAATAATATTGAACTCTAGATTATCTAGTTTTTCTATTTCAATTGCTTTTACTATTACTTTTTTAACACTTGCTAACTCAACTATTTTTTTGCCTGTTTCATTAAAATAACCTATTTTGTTCATACTAAACTCCATTCGCTATAATTGATAAAATATACAATATTAATAAACTGAAAACTACTATAACAATTATATTATAAATATACGTTTTTTTCAATATTTCAGGAAGATATGTTTTTAGCTTATCTAATAAACAATAAAGACCAAAACCTAAACATCCACCAACTACATTTAATAAAATATCATCGACATCAAATACTCTACCAATTAATAATTGCGTTGATTCAATTGACAAACTGGCAATAAAAGATAAAAGAAAAGTAATAAATAGATTTTTATTTTTTAAAATCCAGCTTACAAAAAAACCATAAGGTATAAACATCAACATATTACCAATTATATTTTTAAAAAACATATAACTACCAAAACGATATCTAAGCATCTCTTTAAATGGAATAAAATTACTGGTAGACCAACTGACATCTTGGAATGTAACAACATAAAACAAGCACATAACATAAATAATAAACATTAAAAGTAACAAATCACGATATAACACAAAACGACTTTTATTAATAAACAAATATGCCATACGAATAGAAATAATAATCGTCATAACAATCACGAGCATTGGCCAAATATTAGAAAAAATATTAATAATAGTTCGATCAAACATTTTACTCACCTTCTATAACAATTTCTTGATACTCTCCTATTTCTTCACAGACACTATAAAATACATCTACTTCTATCTTACTATCTTTTATGGAATAACTCAAATACTTTTCACTAATTATATACTCTTCTTGGCTTAAATTGTCCTCTATCTTTTGGCGACTTTTTTCTAAAGCTTTTTCTAAAGCTTGTTCATGTGTATAAATATTTTCAATAACTTCTATCTTTGTTTGTGTTTCATAACTCAATTTGATAGGTAATAAATAACTACTAAATAAAGAAATTTCTTTAATTTTTTTATGTTCAAAACTACTAAACAATTCAAAACGCCTATTCAAAAAAGAAAAAACTAAAACCTTTTTTTCTAAATTTGTTTCTTTTTCTTCATAATAATATAATGGATAACTAACACTTACTTGATACCAAACTTCACCATATACTTTTCCAGTTGCAGCTGTATAATTTTTATTATTTCCATTTAAAGTAACTGTACCATTAACTATCAGGTCTCCTTTTTTTACATACTGACCACTATGTTTTTCAATTACCCCATTACTAACATCAACTTTTATAATTCTAGCATCTTTGCTAGCAATTATATTGCGTGGTTTAATTTCCTCTAATTCTTCATTTTCTTTACGTTCTTCAACTCGTACAATATACTTAGTACCATTTGTTTCTATTTCTAACCACTCAATAATATCACGATTATCTTTAATAATATTATTTTTAATTTGTTCTAATTCTTCATAACTTTTTTTAAATGTATGTGGATAAACACCATTTTTACGTAATTCAGATAATAATAAATTCCGTATTTTACTATCATTATAAACAATTTCTATGCTAAAAATTATGTTACTTAAAAAATACATGATACCGATTCCGAATAAAAAGCAAATAATTAAAAACTTGTTTTTATAAAACAAATACTTTAGTTTTAACAAACCTAGACTATCTAAATATTCTAATTCATAAATACTTTTAAGTTTTAAGCATTTTTCATAATCTTCTTTTTTAATAGTAATAATTATAGAATTTATATTTAAATACTCTAACTTATAAATATTAATATTATGAGTATTAAGTCTTTTAATAAAACGTTCAATATTTTTACCACTAACTTTTATTTTAATCATTAGGCACCCATCTCAATATTATAGATATCACCAGTAATTAAAACTTCATCATACATAAGTCGATTAATAAGCAAGTTTTTACCCTTTATCTTAATATGTTCTTTCTCATAATAGATATTTACTTCTTCACTACTAAAAGTACCTATTTTTGTATAATTTAAAACGGAAACACTATTTTTACGTATAGTTATAGAAAAATTAGTTTCTAATAAATAATTTCTAAAAGAACTTAAACTCATAATCTCACCTATACTATTTTATTAAACTAAAAGCTTTTTTAGTATAAAAAAAGCAAGATAAATCTTGCTTAATCATCAACACATTCATAAATTTACTTATAATTTTTTATTTCAACGTATATGGCGCGGCAGGAGTACCATTACCTCCGGTAATGGTGATATCAGAGATATACCATGTGGCACGAACGCCGCGCGCGTTCGACGGACTGTTGTTGCTCAAGATGCCGTTGCTGCTCACACTACGGACGTTAGACGAACTATAAGCATTCATTAACCAATAATAAGAACTTAATGCTGGATTTAATATTTTACTTATATCAACAAATGTTTTAGAACCAGTAGTTAAATCTATATCATTTCCACTAAACATTTCTCCGACACTAGGTAGTCCAATATTGCCATTAAACATGGTGGTTGTATCTGCATAGTTTGCTCCATCTCCATACATAGTCATATTGAAATTACGATTAGTACTATCAAAATAATTACTATCTAGACTATTTTTAAATTCTGTTAAAGCACCTGTATAGATGGTACTACTTGTTGAGAATGTAGTATCACTTCCAAAAGCACTTGTTGCATATAAACCATTTAAAATGACTTTTGTTTCATTTTGGTCATGTTTTACTACACGTACTAAATATGTTCCACCATCGCTTTTAGGAATACTTATATATTCACCAACGGCAATATCAGACACATTTGTAGCTTTACTTGTATTTCCAATGTATGGAACGCTAAGAGTACCATCACCTCCTGTGATGGTGATATCAGATATTTCCACAATGGCACGAACGCCGCACGTGCCCGACGGACCGTTGCTGTTAAAGAGGCCGTCGCCCCCCACAATACGGACGCTAGACGAACTATATATATCTGCTAGCCACCACCAATCATTTATATCTAAATAACTATCTTTTCCACCATATGTTGTGTATTCACTTTCAGTAAGTAATCGCACTTTAACATTACTTATTTCTTCTTCTACAACACTACTTCCATTATATATTTTTCTTGTATAGGTCATATTTTCTAATTTTGATTGGACATTAGTTGGTAATGATGCGACAAACACATTATTTAACCAATCTCCTACATACGATTTCTCTAAGGTGTTACATTCTAGATTCGTTATACAACCACTACTTCCCCATGAAATTGTTGTTGTAGGATAAGAGGTTATTAAAGTGTATCTTCCGGTTGTTTTATCTACTTTAATGATACGCCATTGATGTCCACCATACCATAACCAGTTTACTCCTCCTGTTCCACTAGCTCCAGTATACACATATTCATTGCCTTCTGTTTTATAACATTCGGTTGTTTTTTCACTTGTACATAAGTTAGCTTCTATTTGTGGTAGTAAAGGGTTTCCTTCTACTATTTCAGTTGCTCCTGCTTTTTCTAAGCATTGTTGTTTATCTAAGCCTGTTTCACTTTTTACTTCGGTTGTTCCTGCTAGAATATAGTAACATTTATCGTTTTCGTGGATTGCTACACTGGCTTGGTTCTTTTCATTTGCTGATATGGCTAGATTTTCATATTGTTTTCCACTATACTTAAAATCATTTTGATTAAATACATAATCTGGATTCAGTGTTTTTTCTGACATTATAAATGTTTCTGCTCCGTCTTGAATATTTTGAACACTTCTTACTATTGATTGTTCATTTACTTCATTTATTATGCCCATAATGATTGGGGTTGCGATTAA
>CALVXF010000004.1 GCA_944368875.1 uncultured Bacilli bacterium | reverse complement strand
GATGTTTTTAGTATTAGAAGACATGGAAAATATAAATATCTAGAAATTAGTAATACAACAAAACGTAATAGTTTAATTATTAAATTACAAAAATATTGCTAATAAATAGTTTTTGTGATATATTAAATACATATTAATTGTTTGTTTGAAGGAGTATATATATTGATTTAGATAGAGAGCTAATGGTTGGTGGAAATTAGTTAATAGATATATAGAAGACATCAAACGTTAAATAAACGTATATCTGCGTTAAAGATTTGAGTGCATAGATTCTATGAAATAAGGTGGTACCGCGAAATTCGTCCTTATATTTATAGAATTTTTTTAATTTTTAGGAGGCTAGAAAATGAAAAAATATAATAATGGAAACTTTAATATTAAAAATGTTGGTGAAGAAGTAGAGTTATATGGATGGGTAGCTAAAAAAAGAAATTTAGGTGGTTTAATTTTTATTGATTTAAGAGATCGCAGTGGGATTATTCAATTAGCTATAAGACCAGAAAATAATAATTATGCTTTAGCTGAAACATTAAAAAGTGAATATGTTATTAAAGTAAATGGTACAATTGTTGAAAGAGAAAGTAAAAACCTAAATATACCAACAGGAGAAATCGAAGTAGATGTAACTAATTTAGAAATTTTAAATACAAGTTTAGATTTACCATTTACTCTTACAGATACAACAGCTTTAGAAGATACAAGACTAAAATATCGTTATTTAGATTTAAGACGCTCTAATATTCAACAAAACTTAATATTACGAAATAAAGTAACATTACTTACTCGTAATTATTTATCAAATTTAGATTTTATTGAAGTAGAAACACCTATTTTATGTAAAAGTACACCAGAAGGAGCTAGAGATTATCTTGTTCCATCACGTCTTTTCCATGGGAAATTTTATGCTTTACCGCAATCACCACAAATTTATAAGCAATTATTAATGATAGGTGGTATGGAAAGATATTTTCAAATAGCTCGTTGTTTCCGTGATGAAGATTTACGTGCGGATCGTCAACCTGAATTTACGCAAATAGATATTGAAATGAGTTTTGCTGATGAAGAAGATATTTGGGAAGTTACAGAAGGATTAATGCGCAAAATTTTTAAAGAAATAAAAAATATAGAACTTCCAAAATTTCCAAGGCTTACTTATAATGAATGTATGAAAAGATTTGGTAGTGATAAACCTGACACACGTTTTGATATGGAACTACAAGATATTACTAATTTATTTACAAATACTAACTTTTCAGTTTTTAAATCTACAATAGAAAATAAAGGTATTATTAATTGCTTAGTGGTTAAAAATAGCGCAGATAAATTTTCTAGAAAAGATTTAGATCATCTAACAGAGTTTGTTAAAATATATGGTGCTAAAGCATTAGCTTATTTAAAGTATAATAATGAATGGACTGGTTCAATAGCTAAAGTTTTAAGTGATGAAGAATTAAATAACATTAAAGATATTTTAAAAATAACAGATAATGATTTAATATTAATTTTAGCTGATCAACCAAAAGTTGTATATCAAGCTTTGGGTGCTCTACGTGTTAAACTAGGACATGAATTAAATTTAATTGATGAGGCTAAATTCAATTTCTTATGGGTTACAAATTTTCCAATGTTTGAATATAGTGAAGAAGAAGGCCGTTATGTAGCTTGTCATCATCCTTTTACTGCTCCAAATAAAGAAGATATTGATAAATTATTAACTGATAAAGCAAATTGCTATTCAAGAGCTTATGATTTAGTATTAAATGGATATGAATTATTAAGTGGTTCTGTTCGTATTCATGAAGAAAAAGTCCAAGCTAAAGTATTTGAAGCAATTGGTCTAACTATGGAACAAGCACATGATAAATTTGGTTTCTTCTTAGAAGCATTTAAATATGGTGCACCAAATCATTGTGGTGTAGGAATAGGACTAGAACGTTTAGTTATGATATTAGCAGGAACTGATAACATTCGTGATGTCGTTGCTTTCCCTAAAACAGCTAGTGCTTCTGATTTAATGAGTGAATGTCCAAACACAGTTGATAGTAAGCAACTAGATGAATTAGGGATTAAAATAAAGTAACTAAAAAGAGTTAGACTTTACTAACTCTTTTATCATGTTCTACTTTAGAATAAATACAACCACAATAATCTTGACGGTATAAATCATATTCATGAGATAATTCAATACTTCTTTTATAACCATTTTTCTTCTTTAGATCAGCATATAAATATTTAACTTGGTATTCTTGTTCTAAAGATTCACCAATTTCATTAATCCATGTTGCATTTTTATAAGGACTAATTGATAAGGTTGTAGTAAAATAATCAAAACCTTTTTGTTTAGCAACTAAAGCTGTTTGTTCCATACGTAGTTTATAACATTTGTAACAACGCTTATCTCCTTCCTTTAGATTTTCTAAACCGCGAGCCATATTAAGGAAAGTATCAGGTTCATAATTAGTTTCGATAAGTTTAACTGGATTTTTTGTTTTTAATTTTTGAATAAATTCTTTTTGTTCGTTTTGTCTTCTTATAAACTCTTCTTCAGGATAAATATTGGGATTATAGTAAAGAATAGTAATATTAAAATAATTAGATAGGTATTCTATCGTATAACTACTGCATGGTGCACAACAACTATGTAAAAGTAAAGTAGGAACAACTATTGGTGAGGCACTAGTTATATCACTAATAATATTATCTAAAATCTTTTGATAATTAGTTTTTGGCATAAACTCATCCCTTTCAGTGCTATTATAACACATCTCAAATTAAATGTGTTTAAAATGTATAAAAACAATGATATAATCTAATTAATGGAGGTGCATTAATGTGAAGTTCTTTCCGATAAATATAAAAACAGAATATAGTTTACTATGCAGTTTAATTAAAATACCCAATCTAATTAAATATGCTAAAGAACATAACTTTAATACATTAGCCATTTGTGATAACAACATGTCGGGAGTTATGGAATTTATTACTTCTTGCTTGAAAAACGATATTAAACCGATTGTTGGATTAGAAGTAAACATCACAAAAATGCCTTTATCTTTATATGCTATGGATTATGAAGGATATCAAAACTTATTAAAACTTTCAACAATTCAATCTAAAGAAGAGATTACAATTCTTGATTTAACTAAATATAGTTCTCATTTAGTAGCCATAGTTCCATATGAAAGTATGAGTAATTATGATGAATATAATAAAATATATGAATATGTTTTCAAAGGTTATAGCACTTTAGAAGAAAAAAATAATCTAAGTGGCAGTTTAATTTATAACCGGACAATAAACTATTTAAAAGAAGAAGATAAATCTTATTATCCATATCTTGAAGCAATCAGAAAAGGAATTAAAATAGATGAAGTTGTTAGTGATCCATTAATTCATTCTATAAACAAACATGAATATGATTTAGATAATTTAGAAAAATTTAAAAATTTGTGTAATTTAACATTACCAAAAAATCCTATTTTACTTCCGATTTATGAATGTCCTAATAATATGGACAGTACTAAATATTTAAAATATCTATGTAAAGAAGGATTAAAAAAACATTTTGGAAGTATGGTCAATAAAGCTTATATCGATCGCTTGAAATATGAATTAAGTGTTATTGAAAAAATGGGTTATTGCAATTACTTTTTAGTTGTCTCTGACTATGTTAAATATGCTAAAGAACACGGTATTTTAGTTGGCCCTGGACGTGGAAGTGCCGCGGGGTCCTTAGTGTCTTATTGTTTAGATATTACAACTGTAGATCCTTTAAAATATAATCTTTTGTTTGAACGTTTTTTAAATCCTGAACGTATATCAATGCCCGATATCGATATTGATTTTGAATACAATAGAAGAGAAGAAGTAATCGATTATTGTGTACAAAAATATGGTTTAAAAAAAGTTGCCGGTATTATTACTTTTGGAACACTGGCTGCTAAACAAGTTATTCGTGATGTCGCTAGAGCATTAGATATAGACTTAAAGGTAGTTGATAAAATATGCAATATGTTAGACCCTAAGATATCTTTAAATGATAATTATAAAAACAACCTTAGTTTACAAAAATATATTAAAGAAGATAGTGAATTATTAAAGCTATATAAAATTGCTCTTAACTTGGAAGGATTAAAACGTCATACAAGTATCCATGCAGCCGGTATTGTCATGTGTAAATATGATTTAGATAATGTCATACCTCTTGTTTACAATCATGAGAATTTCTATCTTACAGGTTATTCGATGGAATATTTGGAAAGTTTAGGTTTACTTAAAATGGATTTTCTAGCATTAAAAAATCTTACTTTAATTAGTGATGTTATCAATGATTTAAATAATACTGGTATTAATATTACCTTTGATACTATTCCTATGAATGATCCAAAAGCAATTAATATTTTTACAACCGTTAATACAGTTGGTATTTTTCAATTTGAATCAACAGGTATGATGAATTTCTTGAGAAAATTTAAACCTAATTCTTTTGAAGAAATAAGTGCGGCGATAGCTTTATTTAGACCAGGACCTATGAAGAATATAGATACCTTTATTAAACGTAAACGCGGTCTAGAAAAAATTGATTATTTAGATATATCCTTAAAACCTATTTTAGAAAGCACATATGGAATTATGATCTATCAAGAACAGATTATGCAAGTAGCCAACGTAATGGCCGATTATTCTTTAGGAGAAGCTGATGTTTTAAGAAAAGCCATCAGTAAGAAAAAAGAAAATGTTTTAAAAGAAGAACAAAAGAAATTTCTTAGTCGTAGTTTAAAAAAAGGATATAGTGAAGAGTTGGCAACTAAAGTATATAATTTAATTTTAGAATTTGCATCCTATGGGTTTAACCGTGCACACTCTATAGCATACTCTGTTATTGCTTATAAAATGGCATATTTAAAAGCTCATTATCCAGCTTATTTTATGAAATCTTTATTATCGATGGTTATCGGTAGTGAAATAAAAACCAAAGATTATATTTATGAATGTCGCTTAAATAACATTAAAATTATCAAACCAGATATCAACCTTAGTACAGATGCATATCAAGTATTAGAAGATGGAATTATTTATCCTTTAACTGGTATTCATAATGTCGGATCAAGTAGTGTTAAAACAATTTTAGAACAACGATCTAATGGTAAATTTCAAGATATATATGATTTTGTTAGTCGTTGTTATGGTAAAAGCATTAATCGTAAAACCCTAGAATCTTTGATTGATGCTGGTGTATTTAATAGTTTTAATTTAAATCGTAAAACTTTGGAACATAATTTAGATGTTATTATTAACTATGCGGAATTAACTCGTGATTTAGATCCTTCTTTAGTAGAAAAACCGATTATCGAAGAACAAAATGAATTTACTAATAAAGAATTAATGCAGTTAGAACTAGATACCTTTGGTTTTTATCTATCTAATCATCCAGTAACAGAATATCGTTTAAAAAATCCCAATACTATTACAATTGAAAATATAAAAACTTATTTTAACAAAAGCATTAATCTTATATGTCATGTTGATAAACTAAAAAAAATTGCTACTAAGAATAATGATACAATGGCTTTTATTACGGGAAGTGATGAAGCAAATACCGTAGAAATTGTTTTATTTCCAAAGGTGTATCAAATGTATCCTAACATGGGAATAGGTGATATTATTTTAGTTAATGCCAAAGTCGAAAAGCGCTTTGATAAATATCAATTAATTGTTCAAAACCTAAAAATATTAAATGAGTCATAGACTCATTTTTTAATACAAAAAAAGAACGGTTCCCCCTGAGAACCGCTCCTATAAAAGAATAAAAAGGGGTTGGCTAGTGTGATACTAGCACCAATTCGCCTAATTCGAATTGGTACTTGTTATATTAATCATAAATTGTCGATTTGTCAAGTATTTTGTTAGATATTTTTTAAATAAAGTTGAAAAACAAACATCTGTTTGGTATAATTAAATAGGATGTGATATTCATGCTTGAAAAAATCAAAGGCTTAGGTCCTAAAACATTAAAAATATTAAATAATTATAATTTGAATAGTATTAGTGATTTAGTCAACTATTATCCATATAAATACAATATTATTGTGCGTAGTAAAGAACTTATAGATGGAGAGATTATTACAATAGATGGTATTCTTGAAAATAATGCCAATGTCTTTTATTTTAAAAAATATAAAGATCGGATGACTTTTAGACTAAATATTGGTTCTAAAATATTGAATGTAGCCATTTTTAATCGTGGCTATTTAAAAAGTAAATTATTAACTGGGACAAGTGTTTATATCATTGGAAAATATGATCGAAAAAAAGAAACTGTAACCGCAACTGATATTTATTTTGGTAAACTTCCTAGTTATCCTATCATTGAACCTGTTTATCATGCAATCCATGGAATTAGCAATAAACAATTAAAAACTTTTATTAGTGAAGCTTTAACTTTATATCATGAATCTTCTTTATTACCCAAAGAAATTATTGATAAATATCATTTTTTTGAATATCGCAAAGTTCTTCAAGAAATTCACAATCCGCATAACGAAAAAGATTTACAAGAAGCAATTAATTATATCAAATACGAAGAACTATTTTTATTTACTTTAAAAATAAATTATTTAAAACAAGTAAAAGATAAAATGCCAGGTTTAAAAAGAGAAGTTGATTATCCTAAAGTAGAAACATTTATCAATAAATTACCTTTTACTTTAACACCTGATCAATATAATTGTGTTAAAGATATATATGATGATTTAATAAATCCATCACGTATGAATAGATTAGTTCAAGGAGATGTAGGTAGCGGTAAAACAATTGTTTCTTTTATTGCATTATACATCAACTATTTAGGAGGATATCAAGGAACTCTAATGGCACCAACCGAAATTCTAGCTCAACAACATTATCAAAATATGCTTAGTTTGTTTAAAGATACTGATATAAAAGTAAGCATTTTAACACGAAAGACAACAGCCAAAGAAAAAAAACAAATTGTTGCGGATTTAGAAAAGGGGAATATTGATATTGTCATTGGGACTCATGCTTTATTGAGTTCGGATATTAAGTTTTCTAATCTAGGTCTAGTTATCACCGATGAACAACATCGTTTTGGGGTAAACCAACGCAGTATTTTAAAAAATAAAGGACTTATGCCAGATATTTTATACATGAGCGCAACTCCAATTCCTCGAACTTATGCTTTAACTTTATATGGTGATATGGATGTTTCAAATATTAAAACAATGCCTAGTGGTCGAAAACCAGTTATAACTTATGTAAAACAAAATAAAGACATCAAAGATGTCTTAGAAGCAATGCTGTTAGAATTAAAAAAAGGACATCAAATATATGTTGTTGTGCCCATGATTTTAGAACAAGCCGATAGCGACTATACAAGTGTTAATGAAATGTATGAAAACATGCATAAAGCTTTTGGTAAATACTATCAATTAGGTTTACTACATGGCAAGATGAAAAACCAAGAAAAAGAAGATGTTATGCAAAAATTTAAAAATAATGAAATTCAAATACTTGTAAGTACAACTGTCATTGAAGTTGGTGTTGATGTTTCTAACGCTACTATGATCGTTATATTTAATAGTGAGCGATTTGGATTATCAACGCTTCATCAATTACGTGGAAGAGTAGGAAGAAATGATTTAGATAGTTACTGCTATTTGATAAGTGATATGGAAACTAAACGTCTACGTATCTTGGAAAATACCTATGATGGTTATAAAATTAGTGAAGAAGATTTTAAATTAAGAGGTAGTGGTGATTTATTTGGCTTGCGTCAAAGTGGGGATATGATTTTTAAAATGGCCGATATTAAAATGGATTTTCATCTTCTAAAGCAAGCTAAAGAAGATAGTTTTAGCTATTTGCATAATCCTAATTATCAAAATGACTATTTACAAAATTTTATCAAACAATACCAACAATTAGACTAATAGTTGTACAAAATTAATATTTAGCGTATAATTAAACTATAATATTATGGGAGGGTTTATGAAAAAGAAATTATTATGGGTTTTAGGAATTGTTGTTTTAGTTATTTTAGGAATAGTAGGTTATTTTGTTGTATCTGATTTGAATCAAGAAGCTAAATTAAAAGAAGAATTAGATGGTCTTAATGAGCTTGTAAATGCTGATAATATGGATTTAGATCTCATTTATGAACGTTTAGATCGTACTGTTACAAAAGGTGACTATGCTAAAGTAGAAGAATCTTTTAAAAATTATTTAAAAGATAATTTTGATAATAGTGTGGTTATTGTTAATATTTTAAATGATGAACGTATTACAACTAGTTTAACAGTTACTAATTATCAAGAAGATGGACCAGACTTCATTGAAACAAAAGAATATTTAACTACGACCAAAGCTCAATTAGAAGATTGTCTAACTAAATATAAGGAGTTTTTAACTTATGACAAGGCTATGTCTTATATTGAAGACAAAGATTTAGATAGTTATTATATTGATTTATACAAAAATGAATATGTTGGTGATATGGATAATACTATTACTGAAGATGATGAAATGGTTACATCAATAAATGAAATTATAGAATTATTAAATAATACTGAAGAAATTATTGATTTTTTAATTGCTAATAAAGGTAGTTGGAATGTTGAAGGAGAAAACATCAACTTTGATACTAATGCTTTAGCCGAACAATATGATGTTTTACTAAATAAGTTGTCTTAAAAAGAAATTGAAAAATTTCTTTTTTTAATTTTTTAAGTAAAATAGATATATATTGTGTATAATAAAGATAAATGCAACTTAATTTATACAAAAAACAACCAAAAAGTGGTAGTGCGCAACCGGTAGAATTTTATAAAATGGTCTTG
>CALVXF010000003.1 GCA_944368875.1 uncultured Bacilli bacterium | reverse complement strand
AGAAAACTTAAAAGTTTTCTTTTTAATTTCTATATAATGACACAAGTGTATACAAGACATGACTTGTTTACTTTCAGTTTGCCATTATACGGCAAACTATAGTTAATCAGCAACGTTAAATTTCTTTATGAGTGGTGGCCATTATGGTACAATTTTTATAGAATTCCACAGAAAGAAAGTGGTTTTATATGAGAAATATTGTCAATTTTATATTAGGCTTAATATTAGGAATAGTACTATCTTCGAGTGTTGTCTATGCTATAACATTGTATCAAGCAAATGAAGTGAAATATGATAATACAAGTAGTTCTAGTACTAGTGATACTGTTCAAAGTGCCTTAGACGATCTATATGAAAAAATAGATAGTTTATATACACAAGAAGAAGTAGATCAAATAATTGCTGAAAATACAAGGCAAAAGATATATGTTTTAGGAACTGGTTCTTCATTTGATGTTTCATCGTACGATGGGTATGAAAATTTTACAGCTGATAATTTTTTGATTCGTACAATGAGTGGTGGAGGTAATCTTATTGGCGTTAGCATTGGAAATAATGATATGGTTGATTTTTAGTCCGTTTCTTTTTCGAAAAGTTATAAACAATCTACAGGTGTTTTTACTGTTGAATATAATATAAAGTTTAGAATGACAGGGGGGGACTCCGTCAGGATCTTATACATATACTTCAGGTTCTTTTAGAGTATTTCTAGTAATTTATGAATAGAATTATAACTTAATTTATAGAAAATTAGTTATTAAGAGATTATAAAATCTTTTCTTTTTGATAAAATATATATAGGTGATATTATGAATTTAGATGAGTTAAGTGTTGATAAAGAGTTAAAGATTGTTTTTATGGGAACTCCGGAATTTGCGGTTCCTGTTTTAGAGGGATTGATTGCTAATTATAAGGTTCGTGCGATTGTGACACAACCTGATAAGTTAGTTGGTCGTGAGCAAAAGCTTTCTTATAGTCCTATTAAAAAAGTTGGGCTTAAGCATACTATGTTAGTTTTGCAACCAACAAAGATAAGAGATGATTATCAAGAAATTGTTGATTTAAATCCTGATTTGATTATTACATGTGCTTATGGCCAAATATTACCTCGTGCTTTATTAGAAGTTCCTCGTTTAGGTTGCATTAATGTTCATGCATCACTATTACCTAAGCTTCGTGGAGGAGCACCTATTCATCATGCGATTATGGATGGATATAGTAAAACTGGAATTACAATTATGTATATGAATACTGAGATGGATCGTGGCGATATTATTAGTCAAAGAGAAATTCCTATTTTAGATACCGATACAACTGAAAGTTTGCATGACAAGTTATCTATTCTAGGTAGAGATTTATTATTAGAGACTTTGCCTAGTATTATCAATGGTACTAATACCCGTACTAAACAAAATGAAGCTGAAGCTACTTATGGTTTAAATATTAAAAGAGAAGATGAAAAGATTGATTTTAGTAAAACTAAAAATCAAATTTATAATCAAATAAGAGGATTGTATAGTTGGCCTGGTGCTTATTGTATGTTTGAAGGCAAAATTATGAAAGTATGGCAAGCACGTATAACAGAAAATTATTTTCCTGAATTATTTGATGGAACGATTACGGCTTTATATGAAGATGGCTTTGGTGTCAAAGTTAGTAATGGTGAAGTTGTTTTTACTTTAGTTCAATTAGAAGGTAAGGTTAAAACTGATGGCGCTAGTTTTATTAGAGGCGTACATGGTAATTTAGTTGGACGTATTTTAAGTTAGGTGATTTATGCGTGAGATATTTAAAACATTAAAAGAACTATGGGCAATTAAGCGTTTACGTTCATTGATTATATTATGCTTATGGCTATGTTTTATTGGCTTTGTCGTGGCTTTATTACGTAATAATAATAATAGTTCTTCTAATACTACTTTGCTTTATAAAGATTATGATAATTATGAGGTTTCTTATACTATTGGTGATATTGTTATTGATGGTGTTACTTATAATGGTGAATCTTATCTTTATATAGATAGTAAAAGATATGTTTATATGAACGATGAACTTTCAATTAATGGTGAAGTTATTGAACCATTATTTAATGATGTTAATTTTGTTTTATTGCAACCTAAAAATTTGAATAATCTATTAGAGCAAGCTATTTATGATTCAAAAGTAACCTATACTAATAGTGTTAAATATAATTATGTTGTATCTTCAGAAGTATATTCTACATATATGCAAAGGCTTGCAACCAGCGATAATATTCTTCTAAGTGTCACTAAAGAAAATGATATGGTTGTGGAAATTAGTTTTGATGATATAACAATTAGTTATGATAAAATAGGCCAAATTGCGGCTTTTGATAGTTAGAAAACTTGCTAATGGTATAAAAATGTGATAAATTATTATAAGACAAAAAGGAGAAGATTATGGAAGTTTTAGAAATTTTATTAATGATTGTTTCAATTTTATTAATTGCGATAGTGTTACTACAAAGTGGAAAAGCAGAAAGTGCTTCTAGTGCTCTAACAGGAGGAAATGATTCTTTATTTGCGCATCGCAAAGAAAGAGGAACTGAATTATTTATCAGTCGTGTGACTATGGCTTTGGGAGTATTATTTTTCGTTTTGAGTTTTATTATTGGATTTTAGTAAAATAATGTCAAGTTCTAAAAAAATAGAACTTTTTTTATTATCAGGTAAGGTATAACTATGATAAATAAGAAATATTTGGTATAATGATTAATAGGTGGAGATATGCAAAGTATATATGGTATAACACTTTTAAAACTAGAACAAGAGATGCTTGAACTGGGTGAAAAGAAGTTTAAAGCTTTACAAATTTATGATTGGTTATATAAAAAACGTGTTTCTAGTTTTGATGATATGAGTAATTTAAAAAAAGAGTTAATTTCGAAATTAAAAACAAAATACTTTTTTGAATCTTTGAAATTAATTGATAAATTAGAAGATGAATTCGTAAGTAAGTTTTTATTTAAACTTAATGATGGTAATAAAATTGAAGCTGTTTTAATGCGCCATGATTATGGAAATAGTCTATGTGTTTCAACTGAAGTTGGCTGTAATATGGGGTGTGCTTTTTGTGAAAGTGGACGTTTAAAAAAAGTTCGCGTTTTGGAAGTTAATGAAATGGTTGAACAAATTTTATTTATCGAAAATAATTTAAATATCCGTATTAGTCATGTTGTTTTAATGGGAATTGGTGAGCCATTTGATAATTATAATAATGTGATGGATTTTATTAAGATAATAAATGAACCCAAAGGCATAGCTTTAGGAGCAAGACATATTACAATATCAACATGTGGTATTATTCCTAAGATTAAAGATTTTATGAAAGAAAATTTACAAGTTAATTTAGCTATTAGTTTGCACGCTCCTAACAATGAGTTGAGAAATAGATTGATGCCCATTAATAAGGCATATCCTTTAGAAGATTTAATTTCTATTTTAAAAGAGTATGTTAAGAAAACACATCGTCGTTTGACATTTGAATATATTATGCTTAAAGATATCAATGATACTAAAGAATGTGCTTTAGAACTTGTTGATTTATTAAAAGGAATTAATTGCTATGTAAATTTAATTCCCTATAATGAAACTAGTCATATTGAGTTTAAACGTAGTAGTAATGATAGTGTTATGAAGTTTTATGATATTTTAAAGAAGAATGGTCTTGCAGTTACAGTTCGCCGTGAGTTTGGTAGTAAGGTTATGGCAGCTTGTGGTCAACTGCGTTCACATTATGAGGAGGGATAAAATGAAATATGCATATTTAACAGATCCTGGCAAAGTCCGTGATCATAATGAAGATAGTGTTAATGTTGTTGTCGATAAAAATGGTGAATATCTTTTAATTGTTGCTGATGGCATGGGAGGACATCGCGGTGGTGAAATCGCAAGTAGTATTGCATGCGATCATGTTAGTTCAAGTTTTTTAAGTTTAGAAGGTATTGGCAACAAAGAAAATGCTATTAACTGGATAAAAAAAGTAGTTAGTGAAGCTAATAATAAAATATATGAGTATACAGCTCTTCATCCTGAAAGTGTAGGAATGGGAACTACTATTGTTTTAGCCATTTTAACAAAAGAATATCTTTTATTTGGAAATATCGGAGATTCTAGTGGCTTTGTTTTTAAAGATAATGTGTTACACAAAATTACTACTGATCATACGCTTGTTAATCTTCTAGTGAAATCTGGCGAATTGACACCAGAAGAAGCAAAAGATCATCCTAGAAAAAATGTTTTAATGCGTGCTTTAGGCGCAAACACAGTTGTGGAAATGGATATTTTCGATGTTGAAACTGATGTCGATGGTATTTTCTTATGTAGTGATGGACTAACTAATATGTTAGAGTTAAAACAAATCAATCGTGTTTTAAATGAAAATTTAAGTCTTGATAAAAAGTTAAATAAATTAGTTTATAAGAGTAATAATCGAGGTGGCACTGACAATATTTCGATTGCCTATTTAGAAAGAGTGGGTGAATAGTGTGATTGTAAAAGGGGAAAGAATCAATGACCGCTATTTAATTATTCGCACTATTGGTGAAGGCGGTATGGCTAATGTTTATTTAGCGCATGATACTATTTTAGATCGTGATGTCGCGATTAAGGTTTTGCGTGGTGATTTAGCTGATGATGAAAAGTTCGTCCGTCGTTTTCAACGTGAAGCTATATCTGCTTCATCTTTGAGTCATCCTAATATTGTTGAAATGTATGATGTAGGCGAAGATAATGGAGCTTATTATATTGTTATGGAATATGTGCCAGGCCGTACTTTAAAAAGTTTGATTAAAAGACGTGGTGCGTTAACAATTCCTGAAGTATTAGATATAATGTTACAATTAACTAGTGGTATTGCTCATGCCCATGCTAGTTATATTATCCATCGTGATATTAAGCCACAGAATGTGATGATTTTAGATGATGGAATGGTTAAAATAACTGATTTTGGTATTGCGATGGCATTAAATAGTAATGAACTTACGCAAACAAATAGTGTTATGGGATCAGTTCATTATCTACCACCTGAACAAGCTAATGGTAGTGGTTCAACAATTAAAAGTGATATTTATTCACTTGGTATTATGAT
>CALVXF010000002.1 GCA_944368875.1 uncultured Bacilli bacterium | reverse complement strand
ATGCGTGAACTTACAGTAAAAGGTGCAATTGCATATACGAAAGAAGAATTTTCTACTTGTATTGATTTAATGGCGAATAAACAAATTGATATGGAGAGATTTGTCGATGATATCGTTAGTTTAGATGAAGTGCAACACTCTTTTGAAAGATTAACTAGTGGAACAGATCCAGCAATAAAAATACTAGTTGATCCAAATAAATAATAGAAGTTGGTGATAATATGGGACGTGTTTATATCATGACTGGTGCTAATGGACATTTGGGAAATACAATAGCTAGAAAATTAGCTGCGGACAATCAAGAGGTTAGAGCTTTAGTTTTGCCTAATGATCCTGTAAAATCATTAGATGAAGTTAACTGTGATATTTTTTATGGTGATGTAACTGATAAAAATAGTTTGGAAGATATTTTTAATGTGAAACAAAGTGATGAGACTATTGTTATTCATTGTGCTGGAATTGTATCTATTGCAAGTAAATATCAAAAATCAGTTTATAATGTTAATGTTTTAGGAACTAAGAATATTGTGGATATGTCATTAGCAAAAAAAGTTTCTAAATTTGTTTATGTTAGTAGTGTTCATGCTATTCCAGAACAACCTCGGAAAGAGACAATAACAGAAATTAATGATTTTAATCCTGATAATGTTGTAGGACTTTATGCTAAAACGAAAGCAGAAGCGACTAATTATGTTTTATCTAAAACGAAAGAAGGATTAAACGCTTGCGTTGTTCATCCTTCTGGCATTATTGGACCTAATGATTATGGCCATGGCCATCTTACTCAAATGATTATGGATTATTTGGATGGTAGATTAACCGCTTGTGTTAAAGGTGGATATGATTTTGTGGATGTAAGAGATGTGGCGGACGGTGTATTAAGAGCAGTAGAACACGGTAAAAGTGGAGAATGCTATATTTTATCTAATCAATATTTTACAGTATCAGATATTCTTAATAGATTAAGTAAAATAAGTGGTAAGAGACCAATTAAAACGGTTTTACCACTTTGGTTTGCTAAACTTACGGCACCAATTGCTGAACAGTACTATAAATTTTTAAAACAACCACCATTATATACAAGCTACTCTTTATTTACATTATCATCCAATGCTAATTTTTCTCATGAAAAAGCAACAAAAGAATTAGGGTATATTAATCGTGATATAGATGATACGTTAAGTGATACTGTCGATTGGTTAGTTAATCACGATCGAGTAAAAAAATATCAAAAAAAATACATAAAGCAAAAAAGAAACTAAAATAGTTTCTTTTTAAATGTCTTTTACTTTATTGATAGCATCTTTTAATACATCAATAGAATTCTGTAATTTTTCTTCTTCCTCTTTATTAAGTTTAACAAAAATTCTTTTTGACGCACCATTTTTATTGATGATAGTGGGACCACCTACAAAAACGTCATTATCTTCATCATAAGAGGAAACAGTTAGAATTAAATTTTCATCACCTAGTATAGCATTGGTAATTCTAACTAGACTCATACCAATTCCATAACTAGTGTTGCCTTTTTTATTAATTATTTCATAGGCAGCATTTCTGACATTATCACAGATCTCCGTTAGTTCCTCTTCACTTAGAAAATCTTTGATATTTTGAATACCTATATTAGCATTACTCCATGGTACAAATTCACTATCACCATGTTCACCAATGACATAGGCATGAACGTTTTTTGGATGAACATGTATTTTTTTTGCTACTTCATATCTTAATCTAGCGGTATCTAAAGTAGTACCACTACCAATAACTTTATTAGGACTAAATCCTGAATGTTTCCATGTGATATATGTCATTACATCAACTGGATTAGTAGCAATAATATAAATGCCATCAAATCCGCTTTTATTAACTTCCTCAATAATACTTTTAAAAATTTTATCATTTTTATGAATTAAATCCATTCTTGTTTCGCCTTTTTCTTGATTAGCACCTGCAGCTATTACAACAATTTTAGCATCCTTACAATCTTTATAAGTTCCGGCTTTGGTTATAACATTAGAAGGAGCAAAAGCAAGACCGTGATTTAAATCCATTGCTTCACCGACTGTTTTATCATAATTCAAGTCAACTAATACCAATTCATTAACATAAGTTCTTTGATTTAAAAGAGCATAGGCATAACTCATTCCAACATTACCACAACCAATGATTACAACTTTATTTTTCATAAAATCCTCCTAATATTATTATACCATTATGTTTAATTTTTAATAATAATAGTGTAAAGTAAATTTATTAAAATTGACACAAATTTTATTTTATAGTATATTGTTAGTAGAATATAGACTAAAGGAGTGCTATTATGGATTATTCAAATACTAGGTATGTTAATGGTAGAAGAACACAAAATGGAAATGTAAGAGATCCTAGAGATGATTATAGAAGAAGGCCAATAGAAGAAAGAGAAGATAAAATTAATCGTGCTAGAAATAATAGTGTTTCATCTCGTAAAAAAGATATTATCGATGTGAAGTATAGAGGTTCGAGATTTAAAATATCAGCGCATCGCTTAAAAGTAGCGGTAGTTACTAGCTTTTTGGCAACAGCAATTGCTGCAACGTCTATTGGAATAGGTCTTACTAGTCAAATTCATAAAGCTCAGGATGCTATGGTTGTTAGAGAAGAATTAAAAAGTTATGCTCAAATGGTTGGGGAAGAAACTCATAGAACAGAAAAAAATGATGGTTATTGGTACGATACTTATGATATAGCTTCCCGTGTTTTGGAAGATGAAGATATTCATAAGGCATTATATGGAGTTTATAAAGATATTGGCTATAATAAACAGAATAAGATAGAGCAAACCGATGATGTTATCACTAATATGAAAAAAATAGTTACTTATAATCAAGATACCTATGGAGATAAACCGGTATATGATAGTTTTAATGACTATTTAATCAAAAATAATTTTGTTGATAAAGAAGGAAAACCTTCTACATCAATTTATGAAGAAAAAATGAACGAATATGTTTTAGGACAAGCTAAAATTAATAATGTGCTTAATGAAACAGGAATAAAAAAATAAAGGGGAATCAATATGAATGAATTAGATGCTTTAAATTTAGAGGGAAAAGATTATGTAATTGTTGATGAAGAAAAAATAAATAATACATTATATGTTCATTTAGCTAGTGCTGATGATCCAGAAGATTTTTGTATTCGTAAAGTAGTTATAAAAAATGGAGAAGAAATTTTAACAGGTCTTGATAGTGATGAAGAATTTGATATGGCTTTAGATGCTTTTATTAATAAAAATCATAGTGATTTAGAAAATTAGTTTACAACATATTTCTTTTATGTTACAATACACATTATAAATGCGATGACGGGGTGGAAACCTATCAGCAATATATTTAAAGTGATTCTTCTAGAATAAGTAAGGTGGAACCGCGATTAATATCGTCCTTACATATACTAGAAGATTTGTTTTTTTAAAATAATATATAATGGAGGAATCAAATATGGATGAATTTACAATGGAGAAATTAGTTAATTTTTGTAAGCAATATGGATTTATTTTTCAAGGCAGTGAAATATATGGAGGCCTTGCTAATACTTGGGACTATGGACCACTAGGCTCAAGATTAAAAAATAATGTAAAAGATGCATGGAGAAAAAGATTTATTCAAGAGAGGGATAATGCATACGAAGTAGATGCTGATATTTTAATGCATCCAAAAGTATGGGAAGCATCCGGTCATGTTGGAAGTTTTTCTGATCCATTAATCGATTGTAAAGGATGCAAAATGCGTCATCGCGCTGATAATTTAGTTAATGATTATACCAATTCTTCAATTGGTGATGCTATGAGTGAACAAGAATTAATGGAGTATATTAAAGATAATAAAATTCCATGTCCTAATTGTGGAGAGACTAATTTTACTGATATAAGACAATTTAACTTAATG
>CALVXF010000001.1 GCA_944368875.1 uncultured Bacilli bacterium | reverse complement strand
ATCGTCATATTTATAAGCATACTTATACACCACAATATACTTGTTCAAGTGAAGATCAAGTAGTTAATGTTGATTGTGGCAGTTGTAATCAATTTTAAAAGTAACTATAAGTTACTTTTTTTCTTTATGCTTATAAGTATATATATTATATTCTAAATATAGGTAAATTAATTGTAATATAGTTTCATAAATATATGAAAATAAAAGTATTAAAATTCGTTTTAATATTTTATTTTAGTATTGTGATATAATTATTGTGGATGTGATATTATGGAAATAGTTAAAACTTTTATTGAAAGTATTATAAATACATATTCAAATAATCCAAAGTTGTTATTACTAACAATAATTTTAATAATATTATCAATTTTACTGAAAATATATTATCAAAAATTCAGAGGATTTATGGGTGAGTTTTGGGTAAAATTGGAACTTGGCAAATTACCTAAAGATAAGTATATTATTTTTAATGATATTATGATAAAAGATGAAAAAGGATTTCATCAAATTGACCATTTAGTTTTATCAAAATTTGGTATTTTTGTAATTGAAATGAAAAATTATTATGGCTTAATAAAGGGTAGAGAATTTGATGATAAATGGTGTCAATATTTAGGGAAGAAAAAAAGTTATTTTTTTAATCCTATTCATCAAAATTATGGACATATAAAATCTTTATCAAATTTATTTAAATTAGAGGATAAATATTTTATTTCAATTGTATGTTTTTCTAACCAAGTAAAGCTTGATGTTAAGAGTAATAATATAGTTACACAAGTTGATTATTTAAAAGATGAAATTTCAAAGCATAAGGATGTTATTATCAATAATGATATAAATGAACTATCAGATATTGTTATAAATAACAACATTGATGATAAGGGGTTAAGAAAACAACATATAAAAGATATTCATTCTAAAATTAATAATAATAAGAAATTAGAAGATAATATGATATGTTCAAAGTGTGGTAGTAAATTAATTGAACGGACTGGTAAATAAGGGAAATTTATTGGATGTTCAAATTATCCTAAATGCAGATATGTTAAAAAGTAGTGTACCATAAATGCGCAAAGAATATTTGCCCAATTCATACACATACTATAAATCGTCATATTTATAAGCATACTTATACACCACAATATACTTGTTCAAGTGAAGATCAAGTAGTTAATGTTGATTGTGGCAGTTGTAATCAATTTTAAAAGTAACTATAAGTTACTTTTTTCTTTATATTCGTCTAATGTCAAATCGTTTTCATATAAATATGTTGCCAGGGTAGTTCCAACATAACGATAATGCCATGGCTCATATTTAAAACCTGTTATTTTGGTTTTGTTTTCAGGATATCTTAAAATAAAGCCATATTTATGAGCATTTTCTTTTACCCAAACAAATTCTTTTGATTCACTAAATAAATTATAATCGCCATTACTTCCCATAATATCTAAAGCAAG
The DNA here is from genome assembly GCA_944368875.1 of uncultured Bacilli bacterium. Classification (GTDB taxonomy): domain Bacteria; phylum Bacillota_I; class Bacilli_A; order RF39; family UBA660; genus CALVXF01. The sequence goes on along the minus strand of CALVXF010000001.1, from coordinate 25,329 downwards.
TCCTGTTTGATGTTCAGAGTGTCCTGCCTCAGCACTACACATTTTAGCATATTCGATGCCCATAGTATCGACATATTCTTGATATAGTGATTGTTGATATTGATAATTGCGATAAGCACTAACTAAAATTATTTTATATCCTAGTTTAGATGCGTCGTAGGCCATATTTTCAAAAGCAATTTTGGCTTCATGACGAAGATATTTATGTTCGTAAGCATAATTAATATTAACTTCTTCTAGATCATTAGGAATATAATCTTCAGGCAATTTATATTTTTTATTAACTAAGACGTCATATTTATTAGGTTCTTTTATGATAATGATGCGCTCCTTTCTTTTACAATTTGAAAAAAATAAACAGATTAAAAAAATCAGAAAAGTAAAATATAAAAATTTAAATACCTTCATATTAATATATATGATATAAATAAAAAAAGTAGACATATATCTACTTTACATAGTATTCATAATATTCTTCAAAAGTAATTTGTTCATTATTAATTTGTGTTGCTACATCAACTCCGACATAACGAAAATGCCATGATTCAAAATTATAACCAGTTAAATAATAATCATCACTAGGACATCTTAAAATAAAGCCATATTTATAACAATTAGCAACTAACCAACTATAAGCTTTTGTATCTTCAAAATTATCAAAGTTCGTAGAAGAAGTCGTTATATCTAAAGCAAGGTCAGTTTGATGTTCTGAAAAGCCTGGTTTAGCTGACCATTGATCAGCCCATGTTTGACCATTTAAATTTATATAATAATTATATAAATTTTTTTGGGTTTCATAACTTCGATAAGCACTATTTACTTTTAACTTTAAATTGAGTTCTTCCTCAAGTGCTTTATACATTTCAATATAAGCATCGACAACTATTTGTTTGGCTCTTAGATTGTTACCAGCGTATTCATCTGGAATAATAACTAAATCATCAGGGACATAGTCTCCTAAATAGTTGAATTTATTAGCAATAATTAATAAGCCTTTAGAAAAATCTGTATCTACATAATCAACATAAAATTCTTTATCCAAATTAGAATTGACTCTTCTAATAATTTCGTGATGTGTTAATTCTTGATTATTATTTTGATAATCTAAATAGCGCAATATATTATCTTTAATAAAATATTTTTCTAATGTGAAAGCATCGATGTTAGAATCATATTCTAATTCATATGTATCGATATTTAAATTAACTGCTTTAACAATTGTTTCTGCATCTATTTCGGGATAGAGATTATCATACGCTTTATAGCGATCATATAATTCTTTATTATATCCTTCAATTTTAGAATATGCGTTAAACTTTTTTACTGCAATATCAACGATATTGTCTTCAAATAAGTTAGTATAGGCAAAGAATCCTAAAACACAAACTAAAAGGAAAATTAATAATTTAGGTATATGTTTTTTCTTTTTTCGCTTTGCCATAATATCACCTAACTATATTATAGCATATTTTTTTCTCTACTAATTGTTAATTAAAATATCACCTGTAAATATATCGCCAAGATTTCTTATAAATAAATCTAAAATGCTAGCTTTCGATACATCTTGATCGACAGTTAAAGCAATTTTTTGTTTGCTATTATCATTAACATTGATATATCCGACAATTGTTCCTTTTTTTATTGGTGCTTTAATTTCATCAATATCAGTTGTGTAAGTAATACTAGATATATCTTCACCTTTTTTACTTAATATATTAATGTTAGTCGTAGGAACAATATTTATATATTCTTCTTTGGCTTTGTTAACTTTAACTTTTTTAATTACATCATTAGTAGATAGTAATGTCGTTGTTTTATATTGCGCAAAAGCATAATCCAGCATGTTTGTTGTTTCACTATTTCTTGTTTTGCTGTCGGGTTCACCCATGACCACAGTAATAATTCGCATATTGTTTTTCTTGGCTGTTGCGGTAAGACAATATCCAGCCTCAACGGTATAACCTGTCTTTAAACCATCCACATTATCGTAAAAACGTACTAATTTATTGGTGTTAACTAACCATATTTCACGATCAGTTCCTTTTCTTAAATAATCTTCATAAATAGAAGTATATTCTAAAACTTTTTCGTGTTTTACTAATTCTTTAGCTATGATTGCCATATCATAGGCACTAGAATAATGATTAGCTTCATCTAGACCATGGGGATTTTTAAAATTAGTATCTTTTAATCCTAATTCTTTAGCTCTTTTATTCATCATTGTAACAAAGGCATTTTCAGTTCCAGCGATATATTCCGCTAAAGCTACAACGGCATCGTTTCCACTTGCAACCGCAACTCCTTTAAACAAGTCATTAACACTCATTTTTTCTCCTGTTTCTAGAAGTATTTGCGATCCTCCCATACTTGATGCATTATCACTAATAGTTACGATATCTTCCCACTTAATAATATCATCGGCAATTGCTTCTACGACAAGCAGCATACTCATCAGTTTGGTCATACTAGCAGGAGCATAACGATCATGAGTATTTTTTTCAAAAATAATTTCACCAGTACTTGCTTCTATCATAATCGCACTTTTTGCATTAGTAGCTAAATCTAATTCATCGTTTTCTTCTGCCTGAACATTATACACTCCTAATGAATAGGACAATAAAAAAACTGCTATTAAGGAAATAATAATTTTTTTCATAATTCACCTCAATAGAGTATATGTTTTTTTAAAATAAAATAGTATTTTATTTAGCAAGGATTTTACTTATTTTTTTAAAATCTTTTTTGGTTTTTAATTTAATGTTACTATCTAATTGGATATGTGGTGTTGAAATATGGTATTGTTTTTTTAAAGTTGTAACCATTGTTTGATATAAATTGATAGCTTCCTCATATTTTCCTTCCACAACTAATAAAGAAGCAGGTATTAGATATTTATTATAGTTATCTTTTGCAACTTCTTTTGAATTAGGTAGCTCAAGCATTTTTTTACTTATGCTAGGACCAATTATATAATATTCTAATAACATAGTATTATACTTTTCTTCTTTAATCATGTATTGATCACGTAGATGTCTTAATATTTGTAAAACAAGACAATCATCTTTTAGATTTAGAATATCACAGACAGTTGTAGTGATAAAACATGATGAATCATTAGTATCTATACCGAATTTTTGATCAGCTTTTTTTAATTCGTGTTCATCATTATATGAAGCTCTACTAGTTGGTTTATAATCATTACAATGATTTAATTGTGATGCTTCATAATAATATTTTCCTTCACATTTACATAAAACACAATTGTATTTATCACGTTTATATACATCAGCATATACACAAAATTTACAAAAAGGCATGTTATCACTCCTCGCTAATTATTATATTAAAAAAAACTAATCTGTCAAATTATTTAATATAGCCATTTTGTACAAATTTTGTCTCATCAACTACAACAAAAGCACTTTTATCATATTTTCGAATTATCTTTTGTACTTGTTCTAGCTTTTGTTTATTTATTTCAATAAATAACAAGTATTTTTCTTCAGCATTTATACCTCTTATATCACTGACGCTTACTGCATAACCACCCAATCGCAACTGGTCAATAAGCATATCATTTTTCTTAGATGTGATGATTTGGATACTCAAAGTTCCTTTAATGAAACGATTAGTGATTTTTATCCCTATATATGTTCCAGTTGCATATCCCAATGAATAAAAAACACCTACGATAACATCAACATCAGAGCTTAAAACACTTCTAGCTACAATAAACCATATTAAAATTTCAATAAAAGCCACAAAAAAAGCTGTTTTTGATTTTTCTTTTCCAATTAAAATAACTCTGATTGTTCCTAAAGAGACATCAAGAATACGTGCAAAAAAAACTTGAATACATAAGAGTATGGTTGCTAGATCTAACATAATATCCTCCTATTCAAACTAGTATTTATTTGTTGGCTTTAAAATGAAAATGTTGTATAATTAAAGTAGGTGGTTGTATGCAAAAAAAACGAAGAATTAAAAAAAGTGTAAAAATTATAGGTTCTATATTTATTATTACTTGTATTGCTTTAATTATGCTTGTGAATTATCTTTTTAAAATTAATAGTTTTGATTATAAGCTAGGACAACTAGGTTATAGTGAAGAAGATATCAAAATTATTAAAAGTAATTTAGATGAAGATGCTCAAAAGCAAGTTTTAGAACGTGAATATGATGTGAATTTACCAAAGATTATTACCCAAAAGTATTTTATTTATGATAACTTAGATATATATTTAGAAGTCGCTAAAGAAGAAAACTTAGATGCTAAAAAAGTCGTTAGTTTAGTTAATAGTAATGCCTATAAAGATCATTATACAGATATTCAAACTAGTGATTATACAAAAGATGAATTGATTTTAGTGAATAAATACTATCAATTAGGTGCCGATTATGAAATAGAAGATTTAGTTGATGTTTCTACAGTTTATGCTTATAGTGGTATTAGATTAAGAAGTGTTGCATATGAAGCCTATAAAGAACTTTTTAATGCTGCCAAAGAAGAAGGTTTTACAATTGTAATAGGATCAGGTTATCGCAGTTATGAAAGTCAAGAAGCAGTTTACAATGCTAACAAAAATAATTATGGGACAAGTTATGCTGATAGTTATGCAGCTCGTCCTGGTCATTCAGAACATCAAACAGGCCTTGCTTTAGATGTTTCTGATTATGATAATAGAACAGTAGATTTTGAAGAAACTGAAGCTTATCAATGGATGCTTAAAAATGCTCATAAATATGGTTTTATTTTAAGATACCCTAAAGATAAAGAAGACATAACAGGGTATAGTTTTGAGTCATGGCATTATCGATATGTTGGAGTTGATGTTGCAACAGATATCCATAATCTAAATATTACTTATGATGAGTATTATGCTTATTATCTTGTATCATAAAATTATGGAAAGGATTTTTATATAGATATAATAAATGTTTATGATAGATGATAAATTAAATGTTTTAAAGAAAATTGAAAACCATGGATATCAAGCATATTTTGTTGGTGGTTATCCTAGAGATAAATACATGGGATTAGTATCTGATGATTACGATATTTGTACAAACGCTAAGCCCGATGATTTAGAACACATTTTTGGAAGTCATTTTTGCGATATGCGTTTTTCTTCGTATGGCAATGTTAGAGTTAAATATGAAAATCAAGAATATGAAATTACAACATTTCGTAGAGATTTTAATTATAAAAATTATCGTCAACCACAAGTTATATATGTTAATGATTTATTTACCGATTTACAAAGAAGAGATTTTACTATTAATACGTTATGTATTGATTCAAATGGTAATTATGTCGATTTATTAGATGCAAGAAAAGACATAGATAATAAAATAATTAAGGTTGTTGGTAATTATGATACTAAAATTAAAGAAGATGCCCTTAGAATAATAAGAGCTTTGCGTTTTGCATCAGATTTTAATTTTAAACTAGATTCTGACTTAATAAAAAGTATTAATAAGTATAAAGAAAATGTTTATTTATTAAATAGTGATAAAGTAAAGCAAGAAATAGCTAAAACAAAAAATCAAAAAAGATTAAAAGAGTATTTAAAGGAGTTTAATTTATTAGATCTTTAATGTATAATAGAAACCTGAGGTGATTATATGATGGAAAAAGTTGTTACGATTTTGCAGGAAAAAGATATGATTGTATCACGTTTTCTTTTTGAAAATTATAAGCAATTAGGTTTACAAGAAGACGAGTTTATCCTTTTAATCTATCTTTTAAATGAAGAAGATAAAATATATGATCCAACAAGAATAAGTAATAAATTAAATATTCCTTTACCTCAAGTTTTAAATTTAACTAATTCTTTAAAAAGCAAAGATCTCATAAAATTTTCTAATCAAAAGCTTAATAATAAAATAACTGAATGTTTATCGTTTGAAGAATTATATAAAAAATTAGGACTTTTACTTGTCAATCAACAAGATACTAAAAGTACTAACATTTTTGATATTTTTGAGCAGGAATTTGGTAGAACATTATCAAGTATTGAATATGAAATTATAAATGCTTGGTTAGCAAGTGCTAATTACAATGAGCCTCTTATTCTAGCTGCTTTAAAAGAAGCTGTTTATAATGGTGTTAGTAATTTACGTTATATTGATAAAATACTATATGAGTGGCATAAAAAAGGAATTAAAACAGTTGAAGATATAGATAAGAAAAAACAAAATCATGAGCCAGATAAAAATCTTGAATTATATGACTACGATTGGCTTAATGAAGAAAAATGATTTGATAATTTCTTATCTAGATGAGTTGATTCCTAACCCACGATGTGAGTTGAATTACAACAAAGACTATGAACTATTAATAGCTACTATGCTAAGTGCTCAAACGACTGATAAAAGAGTAAATCAAGTAACTGAAGTATTATTTAAAAGGTATCCTAGTTTGCAAACTTTAAGTGAGGCATCACTGCAAGATTTACTTGTGCTTGTAAGACCACTTGGTTCATATACCAAAAAAGCAAATAATATTATTGCGATTTCTAAAGCTTTATTAGAATATGGTTATGTTCCTAACGATCGCACTTTTTTAGAAAGTTTAAGTGGCGTAGGAAGAAAAACAGCTAATGTTGTTTTAAGCAATTTATATAATGTTCCTTGTATTGCCGTAGATACACATGTAGCTCGTGTGAGTAAACGTCTGGGTCTTGCTAAAGAAAGTGATGATGTTTTAAAAATCGAAAAAAAATTGAGTAAGACTTTTCCTCCTCAATCTTTAAATAGATTACATCATCAACTTGTTTTATTTGGACGATATTACTGTAAAGCTAAAAAGCCATTGTGTAAAAATTGTCAATTAAAAGATATATGTAAAAAACCAGTTGAATAAACTGGTTTTATAATTTTAAATTATCGCGTTTTTCATCAAAAAGTTTTTTGCCATCAAAATAAGTTTTTGTTTTATATGAAGAAAACAATGCAACGATATTTGATGGAAAACGTTTTACTAATTTATTGTAATCAGTTATAACATCATTATAATAACGTCTAAATGCTTCTAATTCTATTTCCGATTCATTAAGACTAACGTTGATTTTGACGAATTCTTCATTTGTATTAAGTTCTTCATGCTCTTCTTTAATAACAAAAAATTCATTTATAGATAGATATAATTCACGATCTAATTCAAAATTAGATAATTTTTTGTTTTTTAATTCAGGTATCTTAGTTAATACATCTTTTAAATCAGTGTTGCTAGTAATAATCGCAATTGATTTATTTAATAGATCGTATCTTTTTCTTAATGAAGCATCAATATTAGCTTCAGCTTCATTAATTCTTATAACATATTCTTGAAATTTATTATATGTTGTAATATACCATATCATAATAATACATACTATAATACAAGTAATTAGAGAATAGAGAATTATTTCCATTTTTATCACCTTACTTATATCATTATAACATGGAATAAAAATCTATATCAAGAACTTCTTAAATATTTCTGTATGCTTTCATTGAATTCAACATAATCAACATAAATATTTGGTAAAATATACCATGATCCTGTAGTGATATCACTGACAACTATATGATCACGTCCAGTTCCTTCTAAAATACCATCAAATACTTTATCACGCCATTCATTTGAACCAGGAAAAGTCATATAAACTTTAACTTTTATACTTGGAATTCTTCTTAAAACTATTTCCATAGTATCATTTTGTTCAGCTGGTTGATAAAAACTTGGTGGTAGATTTGGGTTATAATAATTACTATTCATTTTATCATCCTTTCAAATTATTATATGTCGTGAATTATAAAATTATGATATAATATAAAAAGGTGATAAAATGTTTGAGAAATTACCAAATCATGTTGCGATTATCTTAGATGGTAATGGGCGTTGGGCTAAAGAAAGAAATCTTTCACGAAGCAAAGGCCATGAAGAAGGTTTTCGCAATTTAAAAAGATTGAGTAAACATGTATTTAAACGTGGTGTTAAATACTTAAGTGTATATGCTTTTTCTGAAGAGAATTTCAAACGTAGTAGAGATGAAGTAAAATTTCTAATGGATTTATTTGTTAAAGGTTTTAAAAAAGATAAAACATTTTTTCATAAAGAAAACATCAAGGTCATTTTTTCAGGCAGAGAAGATAAATTACGTAAAGATGTTAAACAAGCGATGGATGAAATCGTTAAATTAACAGCTAATAATAATGGTGGAATTTTAAATATATGTTTAAATTATAGTGGTCAAAGAGAAATTGTTGATGCAACTATCAAAATTATTAATGATATTCAAAATAATAAATTAAATACGGAAATGATAACAAAAGAACTTTTTAGTAAATACTTATATCAAGATTTACCTGAGATTGATTTTTTAATTAGAACAAGTGGTGAGTATCGCTTGAGTAATTTTATGTTATGGCAAAATGCTTATGCTGAATTCTATTTTCCAAGCATTTATTTTCCTGATTTTAATGAAAAGGCTTTTGATGAAGCTTTATTAGAATATCAAAAAAGAGATCGCCGTTATGGCAATATAGATTATAGTAAATAAGGAGGATTTATGAAAGTAAATATTGGTATATCTAATCGTCATGTTCATTTAACTTTAGAACATGCAAACACATTATTTGGTAAAGAATTAACTAAATTGCGTGATTTAGTTCAAAAAGGGCAATATGCTTGTAATGAAGTAGTAACAATTAAAACAGCTAAAGGAGAAATTCCTAACGTACGTGTTTTAGGTCCGACAAGAAATTATTCACAAGTTGAAATTTCTAAAACCGATGCCTATAAACTAGGTTTGAATCCACCAGTTAGAACAAGTGGAGATTTAGAAGATAGTGAAGCTATTACAATTGTTGGTCCTAATGGTGAAGTCCAATTAAAAGAAGGTTGTATTATTGCTAATCGTCATATTCATATGAATCCAGAAACAGCACATGAATTAGGTTTTTGTAATGACCAAAGAGTTTGTGTGAAGATTGATACAATTAAAGGTGGAATAATGGAAAATGTGCATATTAAAGTTACAGATGATGGGGTTTTAGAGATGCATATTGATACAGATGATGCCAATGCTTTTTTAGTTGAAAAAGGAATGATGGGAGAAATTATTGATGGAGATTAGAGTTTGTAACCGTTGTAAGTCCACCAATATTAAAACTTTAGTTCCTAATTTAAAAAACTTATTTCCAAATGCCGAAATTATTATTGGGTGTCAAAACATGTGTGGTATTGGCTCAACTAAAAGTTTTGCAATTGTTGATCATATACCTATTATTGCTGATAATGAACAAGAATTATTAAAAAAAATAAAGGAAACAAACAAGTAAGAAGACACATCTTGTAAATAATAAAAAGTATAATATAATCAATGGAGAAAAAAAGTAGTGCAAAATTTAGAAAACAGTGTTAAGTTATCTTAACACTGTTTTTCTTACAAACAACACGCAAAACGTGTAAAATGAATATAGAGTTATAATATGTAAATACTATAACTAAAGGGAATTCAAAAAACTAAACTATAGGTTCGTTAAATTTAAATATAATTTCACGTTAATAAAAAAAGAGTTAGTATATTGATAAAATCCCGTAAAAAAAGGATAAAAAGGCTAAAAAGTTGTAAAAAAAGATAAAAAATGATATACTAAAAAAGAATTTAAGTCAAATTTATGCACATAAAAATTCGGGAAGTTTGAAAAATTTTTTTTGGATAAAGGTAACGTCTCGCTGATAAGTTGTATAAACAATATGTATTTTGGCTTAAATTATTTATTTTGAATAGATTATTTTTTCAATAATCTAATGGAAAGATCAATATCATCATCTGATATGAACCCCGTTTCTATGTCCAAGAAACGGGGTTCAGTTCAAATTAGATTATTTTTTTAAACTTTTCTTTTTATATATATATTCGCCATTTTCAGATTTAATTGCATCTAAAAATTTAACATCTTCACTTAAAGGTATATAGGCGCAAGGCTCTTCACCAATTACTGTTATATGTGAATGTTGGTTATTTACTTGTAAGATGCCTTCTTTTTCAATAGTACGACCAACATTAATAACTAATGTAACAGGTTTTCCTACATATGGTAATATTTTTTCATAAACTTTAGTATTTTTCATAATATCTTCCTTTTCTAGAAATGTATTATATCAAAAACATAAAATAAGTCAATCCTCTTTAATAGTTGGGATAATACTATCTAGATCTAGTTCTTCTAAATAAGGTTCAGTTCCTTTTATATAATAAGTTAATTGTTTTTTAGTTGTACTATCAGCTATTTTTCCACTAATAGGATCAATTAAAACCCCAACTACGTTTTCAGGCATTTCATACCAATTGCTTTCTTTGTCTTTCAAATATGTTTCAATTGTATCAGCCCACATATTTTGCATTATAGTACTAGTATTACTTGGCAGATCACTATTATCATCATAACCTAAGCGATAAGTAACTAAGATATCTTTATTATAACCAAATATTAATCTATCACTATCAGTAGAACCTGTTTTAATAGCATATTTATGGGTTAATTTAGAAGCTATTGCGTAACAAGTCGGATAATTATAATCAATTAAAGCGTTATTATATGTATTTGTAAGTAATTCATTTAAAATATAAACAAGACTTTTATTAAAAACAGGTTCACTTTGTTCTTTGGCTTCATATAAAACATTATCTTGCATATCGGTTACTTTACGAATAAAATAAGTTTTAACTTTGACACCTTCATTAGCCAAAGTTGTATAAGCACTAGCCATATCCAACAAAGTAATTTCTTCACTACCTAAAGCTAGAGAAGGAATGGCTTCTAAAGGAGAAGTAATACCAGCTCTTTTAGCAGTTTCGACTAAAGTTTCTTCACCTAAAAAAAGATGACATTTAACAGCATATATATTATCAGAATATGTTATCGCACTTAACATACTTATATCTTTATTAGGATAGTTTTGATTATAGTTACTAGGACTATATGTATTATCTTCATCAAAAACAAAAGTTGTTTTTTCGCTTTTAAATGTAGTAGAAGCTGTGAACCCATTTTCTAAAGCTGCATAGTATAAAAATGACTTCATGGTAGAACCTACTTGCCTTTTAGCTTGGGTGGCTCTGTTATATTCACTAATGGCATAATTTTTACCACCAATTAAAGCAATAATTTTACCACTTTCTGGATTAATCATAATTCCCGATACTTGCATTTTATCATCAGTAATATATTGTTTAACTTGTTGTTCCATTGTCATTTGTGCTTCATAGTCTAAATTAGTATATATTTTTAAACCACCTGTTTCAAGATAAGATTCAGGTATATTAGTAATTTCTTTTAATTCATCTAATACTGCATCAGTATAATAATCTAAAGTGATGCTTGTATTTTCTTTTTTTACACCAATGTATATTAGTTCTGTAACGTAAGCTGCATCAGCTTCTTCTGAAGTAATATATTTGTTTTTAACCATCGCATCTAAAATTAGTTTTTGTCTTTGTTTACTAGCATTTTCATTTGCTAATGGAGAATAATTACTAGGATTTTTAGGAATACCAGCTAAAATGCTTGCTTCTGCTAAGGTGAGATCTTTACAATCTTTACCAAAATAATAATAGGCTGCATCTTGGATACCAAAAACACCACCATAATTAATAGTATTCAAATATCCCTCTAATATTTCATCTTTAGAGTAATGTGTTTCTAAATTAACAGTTAACCATGCTTCTTTAATTTTACGACTCCAAGTTTTATCAAATTCTAAAAAGAGATTTTTAGCTAATTGTTGGGTAATAGTAGAAGCTCCTTGTAAAGTTTTACCATTTATAAAATTGACATATAAACTTTTAATAATTCTTAAATAATCAAATCCCTGGTGTTTATAAAAGTTTTTATCCTCAGTTGCGATAGTGGCATTTATAACATAAGGACTGATATCATCTAATTTGACCCAGTCTTGGTTATTACCACTGAAAATTTTATCATCTTTATCGTATAGATAATAATTATTAGCTGTTTTGATGTCTAATGGTTTACTAAAATAAGCGTAAACATATACACCAACTAAAAAGACAACTCCAATTGTAAATAAAAAAAGACCTGTTTTTAGAATTTTTTTCCATATTTTCATAGCAATCACCATAATCTAAAATTAGTATTACAAAAAAATCTAAAAATATGAGTGCATTTTTCATATATATATGTTATAATGACTTTCAGTTAAAGAAAAGTGGTGAGTTTATGAGTAAAATTAAAATTATATCAACTTTACTTGTTAACAACGATATTGATACAAAAATTACAAAAGAAGTAAAAGGTATAAAAACGAATAACAAGTTGACTTTTAAAGAAGATAGTATTAATGTGGTTGTGAAGTTTGATTATTCTAAATTACAAATTAAAAGAGAAGATGTGGATTATCAAATTATTATGGATTTTGGTTTAGAAGAATCACAGTGTTTATATACTTTAACTAATATGGGCAAGATGTATTTACCACTTGTTACAGAAGAGTTAAAAGTTGTAAATCAAGAGATTCGCGTTAAATATAAAATATATGAAAATACATACAGGTATGTTATAAATTATGAGGTGTTATAATGAAAGAAAGATTAAATCAAATTATTTTAAATGCTTTACAAAAAAGTAATATTGATGCAACAGATATAAATATTATAATTGAGAAGACGAAAGATAAAAGTCATGGTGATTATGCAAGTAATATTGCGCTACAATTAACTAAAGTTTTAAAAAAACAACCCCAACTTATCGCTCAAGATATTATTGATAATATAACTGATGATAGTATTGAAAAAGTGGAAATTGCTGGGCCTGGTTTTATCAATTTCTTTATGAAAAAAGATTATTTATTTGAAAATATAAATGAAGTATTAAAAGTTAAAGAAAATTATGGTCGTGTAAATATCGGTAATAATAAAAAAATAATTGTCGAATATGTCAGTGCCAACCCAACGGGATTTTTACATATAGGTCATGCTCGTGGAGCTGCTTATGGTGATGCTTTATCTCGTATTAAAAGTTTTGCAGGATATGATGTTACTCGTGAATACTATATAAACGATGCGGGTAATCAAATGTATAATTTAGGGGTTTCAATTAACGCTAGATACCATGAATTATTTAATTTGCCTATGAGTATTCCTGAAGATGGATATATGGGTAGGGAAATAATAGATATTGCTTTAGCAATTAAAGAAGAATATGGTGATACTAAATTAGAAGCTGATAATAATTTTTTTAAAGAATATGGTTTAAAAAAATTACTTAAAAAAATTGAATTAGATCTTGAAAAATTTAATGTTACTTTTGATGAATGGACTAGTGAACAATATTTGTATGATAGTGGACGTGTTTTAGATGTTTTAAATAAATTGAAAAAAACAGATGAAACTTATGAAGAAGATGGTGCGCTATGGTTAAAAACACAAGATCATGGTGATGAAAAAAATCGTGTTTTAATTAAAAAAGATGGTTTATATACATATTATTTACCAGATATTGCTGGTCATTTATATAAAATTGAAAGAGGCAACGAACACTTAATAGATGTGTTTGGTGCTGATCACCATGGTTATATAAATCGTTTAAAGGCAGCATTAGAAATTTTTGGCTATGATCGTAATATATTAGATGTTAAAATAGGACAAATGGTTCGTATGGTTCGTGGTGGTCAAGAAGTAAAGATGAGCAAAAGAACAGGTAATGCATATTCTTTAAATGATCTTGTTAGTGAAGTTGGTGTTGATGCTGCGCGTTATTTCTTTGCTGCTAAATCGCTAGATACCCAAATGGACTTTGATTTAGATTTAGCGGTTTCTAAAACAAATGATAATCCAGTTTATTATGTTCAATATGCATATGCACGTATATCTTCTATCTTAAAAGATTATAATAAAGAAGTAAGTATTGATAAATATCATACAATTACTAGCGATTATGCTTTTGATTTATTATCAAAAATATATCAATTTCCTGAAGTCGTAAAAAACGCTGCATTAAAAGAAATGCCGCATATTGTTGCTAACTATGTTTATGAACTTGCTAATGTTTTTCACATTTACTATGCTCATGAAAGAGTTTTAACAGATGATGAGGTATATACACAAGAACGTATTAATTTAATTAAGGCAACTGCCCAAACAATAAAAAATGCATTAACACTTATAGGTGTTAGCGCCAAAGAAGAAATGTAGGAGGAATTATGAAAATTAAAGATATGTCTAAAGAAGAATTACAACTTTTGTCATATACTGATTTAACATATTTAATTTTAAAAGAAAAAGGTAGTATGAATACACCATCTTTATTTAAAACTATTGCAGATTTATTATTATATGATGAGAATGAATATATAAACAAAATAGGTGATTATTATACTTCTCTTACACTTGATAAAAGATTTGTATTACTTGAAAGTAATGAGTGGGATATTCGTGATCGTCATTCTGTAGAATTAGCTGTTGATTTAGATGAAGATGAGGATGAAGAAGTTGATGATATCATCGATGAAGATGAAAATCTTGAAGAAGTAGAAGAAGAGTCTAGTGAAGAACTTGATGATAATGAATTATTGGATGATGAAGAACTAGACGATTTAACGATTCTAACTGATGAAGAACTAGATGAAGAATAAACAAGAGCAATCTTGTTTTTTTTTAGAATATAATGTATAATGCATACTAGTTATAAAGGAGCTGAGATAATGTTAGAAAGATTGGAAGCTATTGAACAGAAATATAATTCTTTAACTGAAGAATTGATGAATCCGGAAGTTTTGACTAATGTTAAAAAAACATTAGAACTTACTAAAGAACAAGCTTCGTTAAGAGAAGTTTATGAAGTGTATCAAGAATATAAAAATGTCTTAAAAGGAATTGATGAATCAAAAGAATTGCTTAAAGATCCCGAACTTGGTGAAATAGCTCGTGAGGAATTAGGTGATTTAGAAACTAAAAAAGAAGAATTAGATAAACAGTTAGAAATTATGTTATTACCTAAAGATCCTAATGATGGAAAAAATGTTATTGTGGAAATAAGAGGTGCTGCTGGTGGAGATGAAGGTAATATTTTTGCTGGCGATCTATATCGCATGTATACTAAATATGCTGAAAGTGAAGGTTGGAAAATTGAAGAATTAGAATCTGAGACAAGTGAAGCAGGTGGATATGCTTTAGTCAGTTTTATGATTAAAGGCGAAAATGTTTATTCACGTTTAAAATATGAATCAGGAGCTCATCGTGTTCAAAGAGTACCTTCTACGGAAACCCAAGGACGTGTTCACACTTCAACTGCGACAGTTTTAGTTATGCCGGAAGCTGAAGAATTAGATTTTGAATTAGATATGAATGATGTTCGTATTGATATTACGCGTTCTAGTGGTTGTGGAGGCCAAGGAGTTAATACAACAGATAGTGCGGTTAGATTGACACATATTCCAACAGGACTAGTAGTCTATTCCCAAACTGAAAGATCACAAATCAAAAACAAAGAAAAAGCTATTAAGATATTAAAAACGCGTCTTTTTGATTTAAAAACACAAGAACGTGAAAAAGAACTAGGAGCTGAACGTAAAAGTAAAATTGGAACTGGTGATCGTTCAGAAAAAATAAGAACTTATAATTATCCACAAAATAGAGTAACAGATCATCGCATTGGTTTTACTATTAATGCCCTAGATCGTGTTATGGAAGGCGATTTAGGAAAAATCATCGATGCTTTAATAAGTGAAGATCAAGCTCGTAAATTACGTGGTGAATAATGGATGCTAAGAAATATTTAGAAAAATATGGTAATAAAGAAACTTATCATGAAGACTTAATTCGGTTAAAACAAGGAATACCTGTCCAATATATTGTAGGTCATGTTGATTTTTATAAATATAATTTTATAGTTAATCAAGATGTTTTAATTCCTCGGTTTGAAACTGAAGAATTAGTTGCAAGGACAATTAAATATATCAACCAAATGTTTAAAGATAAAGTATCTATTTTAGATATTGGAACAGGTAGTGGTTGTATCGCTATTACGTTAAAAAAAGAATTAGATAGTGAAGTATGGGCTTGTGATATAAGTTCTAAAGCATTAGAAGTAGCTAGGAAAAATGCTTGCAAAAATGATTGTGAAATTAATTTTGTTTTAAGTGATGTATTTAGTAATATTAAAAATAAATATGATGTTATTATTTCGAATCCTCCATATATTGCTTATGATGAAAAAATTATGCCCATTGTTAAAAACAACGAACCAAAGATAGCTTTATATGCTGAAGATAATGGTTTATATTTTTATAAAAAAATCATCGATGAATTATCTGATTATACGAACGATAAATATTTAGTTGCTTTTGAAATAGGTTATCTACAAGGTGAAGCAATCAAAAACTATGCTAAAAAGCATCTTAAAGATGTTGAAGTTTTACTAGAACAAGATTTAAGTGGTAAAGATCGTTATATTTTTATTTTTAAATAGCAGAAAAAAAGAAAAAATATAAAGTTTTATATAGGATATACTTGACTTTATTATGAGAGGTGAATTATGCAAGAATTAATTATAGGATCACATGTTTCTTTTAAAAGTAGTGATCAATTAGTTGGCAGTGTTAAAGAAGCACTTAGTTATAAAGCAAATACTTTTATGTTTTATACAGGTGCTCCTCAAAATACTAATCGTGCGAAAATAGATGAAAGTTTAACTAAAGAAGCATATCAATTAATGCAAGAAAATAACATTCAACCAAAGAATGTTATTGTCCATGCACCATATATTATCAATCTAGCTAATAATGAAAAAATAGATAGTTATAATTTTGCCATTAATTTTTTAAAACAAGAAATTATGCGCTGTGAAAATCTAGGAATGACAAAATTAGTTCTCCATCCTGGAAGTAGTGTTAAACTTGCTAAAGAAGTAGGTATCGCTAATATTATCAAAGCATTAAACATGGTTTTAACTAAAGAACAAAAAGTTGTTATTCTTCTTGAAACAATGGCTGGTAAAGGTAGTGAAATTGGTTCACAGTTTGAAGAAATTAAAGCAATTATTGATGGTGTTACTTTAAAAGATAAACTTGGTGTTTGTCTAGATACATGTCATATTAGTGATGCAGGGTATGATATTAGGAATTTTGATGAAGTTTTAGATTCATTTGATCAAATAATTGGTTTAGATAAACTTTTATGTATCCATATTAATGATAGTAAAAATCCAATGGGAGCTCACAAAGATCGTCATGCGAATATTGGTTTAGGAGAGTTGGGATTTGATAATTTAATTAAAATTATTTATCACAAACGCTTAGAAAATATTCCCAAGATTTTAGAAACACCATATATTGATGGTGATAGTACAAGAATGTATCCACCATATAAATTTGAAATTGAAATGATTAGAAAAAAGGAATTCAATCCTAAACTTTTAGAAGAAATTAGGTCTTACTATAAATAAGGACCTAATTTCTTTTTATATGTTTGATATAGATTTAATACTTCATTATAGATTTCTATTCTAAGAACTTGTCTAGCTTCTTTAAATATATTTTCCGGATTATTGATTAATTCTTGATAATGATTTTTAATCTTATTATAGATAAAAGAAATTTCGTTTTCTTTCAAATCATAACCAAGACTATGAGCATATTTTATAATATGTTCTTTTTTTAATAATTTTATATATTTATGAATCATATTTCACCTCATATTATTATATGTTTTTGCCAAAATAAAAATATGAGAAAAAATAATAAGACGATAAACAAAAGAATAAATCTTTTTTTAATAATGACGATTGGATGTTTCGTTTTTTTAAGTATGACATTATTTTATAAACAAATATTAAAAAATGATTATTATCAAGCTAAATTAAAAACATTAAATGATTATATAGTATATGGAACAAGCGCACCTCGAGGACGTATTTATGATCGTAATGGTAAATTGCTTGTTGATAATAGACCTGTTAAAACAATTATCTTTACAGGTTCTTATACAACTGATGAAAAAATTGAAACTTTAAAAAAATTAAAAGATTTAATTACTATCGACACAACTAAAGTAACAAATAGTATTTTAAAAGAGTATTATCTTATAGTTAATGCTAAAGAAGCTAATAGTAAAATAACATCTGAAGAGTTAGAAAACTATCATAATCGTATTATTACTAGTGATGAATTATATAACTTAAAACTAAGTCGAATTACCGATGAAGAATTAAAGACGATTGATAAAAAGGAAGCATATTTATTTTATCTTATGAATAAAGGGTATAGTTATGATGATAAAATCATCAAAGAAGATGTCAGTGAAGAAGAGTATGCCAAAGTAGTAGAGGCACTAGATGAGCTTCCTGGAATTGATGTTACAACGACGTGGGAAAGAGTCTACTTATATGGTGATACTTTTAAAACTATTTTAGGTAGTGTTAATAATATTCCTAGTGAAGAGATAAATAAATATTTAGCTGAAGGTTATAGTCGTAATGATATAGTAGGAATTAGTTTTTTGGAATATCAATATGAAGATATATTAAAAGGAGAAAAAGATACATATATAATTAGTGATGGAAAAAAAGTTTTAGTTAAAGAAGGAAAAAAAGGCAATGATATTTATTTAACAATTGATATAGAATTACAGTTAGCTGTAGAAGAGATTATGAAAGAAGAAATGCTTAAGGCAAAAAGCGAAGCTAATAGTGAATATTACGATCATTCCTTTGTAATTATTAGTGACCCTAGTACAGGGGAGATACTAGCCATGGCTGGTAAACGAATTGTTAAAGTGAGTGGGGAATATAAAATATATGACTATGCAGCTGGGATTACTACTAGTCCTGTAACAGTTGGAAGTGTTATTAAAGGTGCTTCTCATATTGTAGGATATAATACAGGCAATATAACTTTTGGTGAAGTTAGAGATGATTCTTGCATAAAATTAAAAGGAGCTCCCCAAAAATGTTCATATCAATACTATGGTTATATTGATGACTTAGAAGCTTTGAAACATTCTTCTAACACATATCAATTTCGTACAGCAATGAAAGTAGCTAATTTTAAATATAGTTATAATAGTTCTTTTAAAATTACTAATAATGCTTTTCAAATTTATCGTCAAACTTTTAACGAATTTGGTTTAGGTATTAAAACAGGCATTGATCTTCCCGTAGAATCATTGGGATTAATCGGTAATGATAATCAAGATGGTTTACTTTTAGACTTCGCAATTGGGCAATATGATACTTATACACCAATTCAACTATCCCAATATATCAATACACTAGCTAATGATGGTGTTAGAACAAAACCTCATCTATTAAAAAAATATCAAAACGGAGATACAGAAGTAGTAGTCGAAAAAGAAATCCAAGGCCAAGTAAAAACAGAATTAAAGTATCTTGAAAGAGTTCAAAGAGGTTTTGAAATGGTTATGGAAAAAGGTGGAACTGGCTCTGGTTATATGGATTTATCTTTAAACCCAGCTGGGAAAACAGGAACTAGTCAAAGTTTTTTGGATACTGATGGCGATGGTAAAATTGATACTGGAACAATCACTAATACTTTTGCTGGATACGCTCCTAGTGATAATCCAATTGCTAGTTTTGTAGTAGTATCACCAGATATTGGTCATTATCAAGGAGTTAGTGATTATCACACTTATGTGAATCGTAAGATAAGTTACCGAGTTTCAAAAAAATTCTTTGAAATATACAAATAATTTGCTATAATAGTAGAAGAGTTTTTAAAAAGGAGGGATTTTCGTGGCAAAAAAAGGAGAAAATCGTGAAAGAATTGATTTAAAATGTACTGAATGTAAAAAGAATGTTTATCGTACGGAAAAAAACAAAAAGAACACAACATCACGTTTAGAATTGAATAAATTTTGTCCTGTGTGTGGCAAACAAACATTACATAAAGAAGCTAAATAATAAGGTTTTACCTTATTTTTTATGGGTTAAATAGTAAGGGAGGTATAAGATGTTTAACATAAACGATATTAAAAATGGTATGACTTTTTTACTTGATGGTCAAATATATTTAGTTCTTGAGTTTTTACATGTTAAACCTGGTAAAGGTCCAGCTTTTATGAAAGTTAAAATGAAGAACTTAAGAACAGGTTCTACAATTGAACGTACATTTAATACTAATGTTAAATTAGAAAAAGCCATGATTGACAAGCAAAAAATGCAATATTTATATGTAAATGGAGATACTTATAATTTTATGAATATGGAAACATATGAACAAATTGAATTAGATGCTAAACAGTTAGGGGATGATAAAAACTTCTTAAAAGAAGGTATGGAAGTAAATATCAGTTTTTATAAAGGAGAATTATTAGGTATCATGTTACCTGATAAAGTTGAATTAGAAGTAACTGCAACAGAACCTGCTGTTAAAGGTAATACAACAAATAATGCGATGAAAGATGCAACAGTAGAAACAGGATTACTTGTAAAAGTTCCTCTATTCATCGAACAAGGTGAAAAAATCATTGTTTCAACAAGTGATGGTAAATACGTTTCAAGAGCATAATAATTATGCTCATTTTTATTTGTCAAAAAGCATTAAAAATGTTATAATTGTTGCGAGTTGATATTATGGATGTAAAAAATATAAATGTTTTAACTTTAGCATATATTGGTGATGCTATATATGAAGTTTATGTTCGGGAATTTTTAATTAAACAAGGTATTTATAAAATTAATACTCTTCATCAAGAAGCCATTAAATATGTAAGTGCTAAAAACCAAGCAGAATTCATAAAAAAGTTTTTGGACACATCTTTTTTAAACGATGAAGAACGTAAAATTATTTTCCGCGCTCGTAATCATAAAGAAGCACATAAACCTAAAAATACTGATATAGTAACTTATAAATATGCAACAGGACTAGAAGCTTTAATCGGTTATTTATATTTAGAAAACAAGCAAAAACGAATTGAAGAAATAATGAAAGAGGTATTAAAACAATGTTGATATATGGAAAAAATGTAGCATATGAAGCATTACAAAAAAAAGAAAATATTAAGAAAATATATTTAGTTAAAAACTTTCATGAAACAGAAATATTAACCATGATTGACAAACAACATCTACCATATAAATTAGTAGAACGAAAAGTTTTAGATCAAATGGTTGATGGTCAACATCAAGGAATTGTATTAGAAGTAGATGACTATAAGTATGCTAGCGTTGAAGAGTTAATTAACGAAGATGATAATTTTTTAGTTATTTTAGATCATATTGAAGACCCTCATAATTTGGGTGCTATTATAAGAACATGTGAAGCGGCTTCAGTTAGGGGAGTGATTATTCCTAAAGATCGTGCAGCAACTATTAATAGTACAGTTATTAAAGCAAGTGCTGGTGCTATTAATAATGTAAAAATTGCTATGGTGACTAATCTAGTAAATACAATCAAATTTTTAAAAAAAGAAGGTTTTTGGATTATAGGAACAGATTTAAATAGTACTAGTCATACGAAAATAGATTATCAAGGAAAGATAGCTATAGTTATTGGTAATGAAGGATCTGGCATTAGTCGACTTGTGAAAGAAAATTGTGATTTTATGGCAACTATCAAAATGCTTGGAGAAATAAATAGTTTAAATGCTAGTGTCGCAACAGGTATCATTGTTTTTGAAGCCTTGCGTCAAAGGGAGAATTTATAATGGAATATCGTGAATTAAATGATAATGAATTATTGTCTTATATCCATGATGATAATGAAGAAGCTTATAATATAATGTATAAAAAATATGAACCACTTATTTATAATATATCTTCTAAAATGATCAAAGTTGTAGCCAATGCTGGATTAGAGATAAGTGATTTAATGCAAGAAGGAAGATTGGGTTTAACCCACGCTATTAAAAGTTTTGATCCAACAAAAGAAGCTAGTTTTTTTACTTACGCTAAAATGTGTATTCAAAGAAAAATTATTACATGTGTAATAAGTGCTAGAAGATTAAAACATCGTATTTTAAATGAATCATTATCAGTTGATTTTAAATATGATGATGATAATCATAGTAAATTAGATTATTTATTTGAAGATAATAGTTCTAATCCTGAAACGCGTCTTTTAGATTATGAAACGCAAAAAGAACTTATTGATAAAACTAAAAATAAACTGACTGATTTTGAACTTCAAGTATTTGAATTACGTTTAAATGGTTTCAATTATCGTGAAATCGCAACTATACTAGATAAGAACACTAAAACAATTGATAATGCTATTCAAAGAATAAAACATAAATTTAAAATAATTGTAGGAAAAAATAATTGATGATTTGTATCAATTATTTTTTTGTTATGTTATAATGAGAATGGTGATGATATGAAAAAAATGACAATTGATGGAAATCATGCGGTTGCCCGTATGGCTTATATGTTTACAGAAGTAGCAGGTATTTATCCCATAACACCTTCTAGTCCAATGGCTGAATATGTCGATGAGTGGGCAGTTGAAGGAGTTAAAAATATTTTTGATGATGTTGTTAAAGTTGTTGAAATGCAAAGTGAAGCAGGAGCAGCTGGTTTAGTTCACGGATCACTACAAGCTGGATGTTTAACAACTACTTTTACATCTAGCCAAGGTTTACTTTTGATGATACCAAATATGTATAAAATAGCAGGAGAGATGTTACCAGGCGTTTTTCATGTTGCAGCTCGTAGTTTGTCAACCCATGCTTTATCTATTTTTGGTGATCACCAAGATGTTTATGCTACACGTGCAACAGGTTTTTGTATGCTTGCTTCATCTAGTGTTCAAGAATCAGCAGACATGGCTTTAATTGCTCATCTAAGTGCACTTACATCAAGTTTGCCATTTCTTCATTTTTTTGATGGATTTAGGACAAGTCATGAAATAAGTAAAATTGATTTATTAGAATTAGATGATGTAAAGTCATTAGTTGATCAAGAAGCTATTGCAAGATTTCGCTCAAGGGCATTAGACCCTAAAAAACCATATACAATTGGGACAGCTGAAAATGATGATGTTTATTTTCAGGCAACGGAAGCTCGTAATATTTACTATGATAAAGTTCCTGATATTGTTAATATGTATATGCAAAAGGTAAATCAAATTACCAAGCGTGATTATCAACCATTTAATTATTACGGTGATTTAAATGCTTCAAAAGTAATTGTCGCTATGGGGAGCGTATGTGAAACAATAAAAGAAACAATTGATGATTTAAATAAAAAAGGTGCCCATTTAGGGATGATTGAAGTTCATTTATATCGTCCATTTAGTTCTGATTATTTGAAAAAAGTAATGCCTAAAACAGTTACAAAAATTGCAGTTTTAGATCGAACAAAAGAAGCTGGTAGTAGTGGGGAACCTCTATATTTAGATATTAAAGCTACTTTTGATAATCTTCTCGTTGTTGGTGGACGTTATGGTTTATCTAGTAAAAATACAACACCAGCGCAAATTAAAGCTGTCTATGATATGTTAGATAATCCGCGCCATAATTTTACAATTGGTATAGATGATGATGTAACACATCTAAGTTTAGAATGTGATGATAGCTATAAGATTAGTGATTCTGATGAATTAGTTATTTATGGCTATGGTAGTGATGGGATGGTTAGTGCATCTAAAACAATTATTAAATTGATTGGTGAAAATACTAATAAATATGTTCAAGGTTATTTCCAATATGATTCTAAAAAATCGGGTGGTGTTACAATTTCGCAACTCCGTTTTAATGATAAACCTATTCGTTCAACATATTATTGTGAAAAACCAAAAATGATTGTTGTTACAAAACCTAGTTATTTGCACAATTTTGATTGCTACAGTAACATTCAAAATAATGGTATTTTCATAGTTAATACCGAAGAGACAAAAGAAGATTTTGTCAACAATTTGCCAAGTGAAGTAAAACAAGTGTTAATTGAAAAACATGTACAAGTTTATATCATTGATGCTTTTAAGTTGGCTCGCGAAGTAGGCCTATTAAATCGTATTAGTACAATTATGCAAAGTGTTATAATGGCTTTATTTAACGTGCTTGATTATAATTTGGCCAAAGAAAAAATGATATCTTATGCTAAGGAAATATATTTTGATAAAGGTCCAGAAGTTTTCGAAGCCAACCAACAGGCCATTTTAAAAGCGATATCTTATTTGGAAAAAGTTGAAATTAATTTAGATATGAATAAAAAAGAAGATGCCAATACGAATTTAGATCTTTTTATGACAATGTATAAAAGAATGGGCAATAGTCTAAAAGTAAGTGCTTTTAAACCAAATGGTATTTTTGATGCTGATCAAGCTAAAAGAGAAAAAAGAGAGATAAGTGATAGTGTTCCTAGTTGGCTAAAAGAAAATTGTATTACTTGTAATCAATGTAGTTTAGTTTGTCCACATGGAGTTATAAGGCCATTTTTATTATCAGAAGAAGAATATCAAAATGCTCCTTCATATGTTCAAAAAGAATGTATTAAACCTTTAGAACCAAATTTAAAAGATTACTTTTTCTGTTTGGGTATCTCTGTCAAAGATTGTACTGGTTGTGGTCTTTGTATTCAGTCGTGTCCAGGCAAACTAGGTAAAAAAGCTTTGACTTTTAAGGACTTAGAAGAAGAGTTAAAACAAGAAAAGCAAGAAATAGCTGATTATTTATTTACCAATATAAAGAATAAGAATTTAGTTAACAAAAATACTATTAAAGGTAGTCAATTTTGTGAACCTAAGTTTGCTTTCAGTGGTGCTTGTGCTGGTTGTGGCGAAACTCCATATTTGAAATTATTAACTCAATTATTTGGAGACAATATGATCATTAGTAATGCTACAGGTTGTTCTTCTATTTATGGGGCTAGTGCACCATCAACACCATATAATGTTCCATGGGCTTCTAGTTTATTTGAAGATAATGCTGAATATGGATATGGTATGTTAATTGCTAATAATACAATTCGAAATAGAATTGGCAAAATAATGATGGAAAATTTAGATAATCCAAATGGTGATTTATTCAAAAAATGGTTAGATAATCCAAATGATTATCAAAACACATTGGAAGTCTATAATAATTTAGATAGAAATACTTTGCCAGAGCAATTAAAAAAATATGATGCATATATTGTCAGTCGTAATATTTGGGCTATTGGCGGTGATGGTTGGGCATATGATATAGGTTTTGGTGGTATTGACCATATTCTAGCAAGCAATGATAATATTAATATTTTAGTTTTAAATTCTGAGGTATATTCTAATACTGGTGGTCAAGCAAGTAAAGCTAGTCCTATTGGTGCGATAGCTGCTTTTGCTTCATCAGGTAAAAAAGTAGCAAAAAAAGATCTAGCTACAATAGC